>JAPOWL010000357.1 GCA_026707615.1 Acidobacteriota bacterium
TCCAGGACGACTACTTCGTAGGCCGCCGGCTCTACCCCAACGTCGACTTCTACTCCGGGCTGATCTACGAGGCGATGGGCTTCGACCCCGGCATGTTCCCCGTGCTGTTCGCCATCGGCCGCACCGCGGGCTGGGTGGCGCAGTGGCAGGAGATGCTCGAGGACAAGGAGCAGCGGATAGCGCGACCGCGGCAGATCTACACCGGCGCCGGCAAGCGGGACTACGTCGCCGTCGACGCCCGCTGAACGAACCGGCCCGCCACCGGGAACGTCGCCCGACGGCTCGCCGACCCTCCCGGGCTCTGCGCCCCTTCTCGGCGCAGCCTCCCGGCCTGCCGATCTACGGCGCCGACTCCCGGGCACCCGGGCCGGAGTAGATCGCGACCATCGCGGTCACGTCGTCGTGCTGCGCCGCGCCGGCCGTGAACCGCTCGACCTCGGCGAAGATCCGCGCGAGACGCGACTCGGCGTCCCCGGCGCCGCCGTCGGTCAGGCTGGCGATCAGCCGGTCGTCGCCGTACTCCTCCCCCGCCGCGCTCATCGCCTCGGACACGCCGTCGCTGAAGACCACGAGGAAGTCCCCCGGCGCCAGGTCGACCGTCGCCTCCTCGAAGTCGACGCCCTCGAAGAGCCCCAGGACGATCCCTCCGGCCTCGAGGCGTCGGACGGCGCCGTCCGTCCCGACGAGCATCGGCGGATTGTGCCCGGCATTGCAGTAGGTCAGGCGGCCGTCCGGCGACAGCACGGCGAAGAAGAGCGTGACGAAGCGCCCGGAGATGCCGCGCCGGACGAGCGCGGTGTTGACCGCGGCCAGGATCGACGCCGGTCCCGCCTCGCCCGCCGCCGACGCCTGCGCCCCGAGCGACCCCTGCGTGAAGGCGCTGAGCAGCGCGGCGGGCGGTCCCTTGCCCGCCACGTCGCCGAGCACGATGCCCAGCCTGCCCTCTCCGAGGTCGAGATAGTCGAAGAAGTCTCCGCCGATCGCCCGGCACGGCAGGGTCTCCGCCGCCGCGGCGAAGAAGTCTCCCGTCCGGCGGCGCGTCGGCAGCAGCGCCTGCTGGATGTCGGCCGCCGTCCGCATCTCCTGGTCTAGGCGCGCCTTCTCGAGCGCCTCCCGGTAGAGCTTGGCGTTCTCGATGGCGACCGCGGCCTCGTTCGCGAGCGTCTCGAGCGAGCTGGCCGTCGACGAGGCGAGCAGCGTCCCCCTCTCCCGGCTGTCGAGGTACAGCACGCCGACGCGGCGCTCTTCGGACGGGTCGGGAACGGCGTCGGCGGCGGCGTAGCGCACGAGGCGCAGCGGCACGCACAGGACGTGGCGGATGCCGAGCGCCACCGTTCCCTGGTGGGCGTCCGCCAGGTCGCCGTCGAGCAGGTCGGCCTCGATGCGGGTCTTTCCGGTCCGGAAGACCTCCTCCGGGATCTTGCGGCTCGTCTGGAATCCGCTGCCGGGGAGGGGCTGGCGGTCGCGCGACCTCCCCATGGTGAACTCGAGCTGCCCGGTTTCGTCCGCCAGCATGATGAAGCCGCGCTCGGCCCCGCTCACGGCGATGGCCGAGTCCATCACCAGCACGAGCACGTCGTCGAGCACGCGGGCGGAGCTCAGTGCCCGCAGCCCCTCGAGCAGCGCCGCCACCTGCCGCAGATCGCCGATCGTCTCGACGCGGCGGGACGGGGACAACGTGGCCTCGTCCGTCGCGCACCGGAAGGTCAGCTCGGCGCCGCCCCGCCCGAGCCGGACGCGGGCGCCGTCCTCGAGCGCTCCCTCGCGAACCGGCGCGCCGTCGACGAACGTCCCGTGGCGCGACCCGCGGTCGCGGATGGCGTACCCCTCCCCCGCCGCCACGATCTCGGCGTGCTCGCGAGACACCTCGCCGCTCGTCAGCAGCAGGTCGTTCCCGGCGCCGCGGCCGAGGCGAAACGGGAGCCTGTCTACGGCCACCGTCCGCCGGCCGGTGGCGTCCGTGACCTCCAGTTGGGGCGCTGCCACCGAGGGCTCGCCCTTACGAGCCGAGCATCCGAACGATGGTGATCGCGGTGCCGATGATGGCGGCGAGAAGCGCGCCGGTCTGGGCCAGCACGATCCCGGTGAAGCGCCAGGTCAGGCGCGATTCCAGCGCGGCGAGGTCGGCGCGCAGGAGTCTGCGCCGCAGAATCGGCGACGGACCAACTCCGTGACCGCGCAGACTCCCAACGCGCCCGTCAGGGCGCGCCAACTCAGTGCGCGTAACGGTATCGGCCGACTCGCCAGCGTCACGTATCGCGGCGGTGATCGCGTCGGCGTGCGCCGGTTCGATGCCGGCGTCGGCGAGCGTGCGGGCGGTTGCAAGAGTGTCGAGCATCCTCAGGGCTCTCCTGTCCCATTATCGCCCGGGACACAGCCGAAACCCGTGGCTCGTCATCGCGTCAGGCGGATGCGCCACGCGACCAGCAGGCCGGCCACGGTCAGCACGAGCCAGACGAATGGGTGCGGGGGTTCGGCGCCCGAGAACGGGCTCAGGAAGAAGCCGACGACGGCGACGAGCGCCGCGGCGAGGCCGATTGCGGCCCACGGGCGTGCGCTGCGCCCGGCCGCGTCCGGCGCGGGCTCCCGCTCCCGCGCGGCCGTCGCCGTCCCGCAACGAAAGCAGATCAGCGCCCGGTCGTCGATCTCCGCCCCGCAGTCGCGACAGATCATGGGTCGAGCCTCGTGCCCGGCGGCGTCCCCCCGCCGGCCGTGCGGCGGCGGACCTCCCGCGAGACGCGCGCGAGCGCCACGAGCAGCGGCTCGAGCGCGGCGCGATAGGCCGCCGGGTCCATCGTTTCCTTCGCCGCCCGCAGCTCCGCGATCCGGGCCTCGATGCCGGTCCGCCGGGCGATGATCGGCGCCAGGGCCGGGTCGTCCTCGTCCGGCCGCGCACCGGCGCCGGCGCCGACGTAGAGCCGCGCGGCGAGGGCGCCGTCCGGACCGCCGCGATCGCGTTCGCGTCCGATGCCGTCGCCCGTGTCGTCCAGCATCGGCCGCTCCGTCGCGAGCCGTCCCGCCCGCTGGTAGAAGCGGCGGACCTCGTCGCTGGCGTAGGCGAACGCCTCCCACACCGAGACCCGGCCGTCCTTGTCGGCGTCGCTCGCAGGGTTGCCGAAGGCGGTCACGAAGTACTCGGGGAACACCGTTTCGTAGCGCTGCGCGGGCGACCCGGTGGCCGTGATGACGACCCGCCCCGCCGCGCCCAGCCGGTCGAGAAACGGGAAGCTTGCCGCGGTCGTGTTGACGAAGACCACGCTCCCCGGCAGCGGCTCGAGGATCGCCCGCCACTCGCGGGCCTCGAGGTCCGGCCCCACCAGGTTGAACCGGGCGTCGGCGCCGTCGAACGTGCCGTGGCCGAGCAGCACGACCAGGAGCACGGAGCGGTCGTCCATCTGCCGGCCGAGCTGCGCGACGGCGTCCCGCACGCCCTCCCGCGATGCGCGGCCCACCCCGGGGCCGGGAGTCTCGGCCAGCACACGGAGGTGTCCGTCGCGGAACGCCGGGCGCTCGCGCAACGCGTCGATCAGCACGGAACGCCAGCGTTCGAGGCGCTCGGCGTACTCCGCTCCGCCCGAGGCGCCCGAGACGACCAGCGTGAAGGAATCGTCGCCGTGCGCCGCGGCCGGCAGCCACAGGGAGACGAGCGCCGCGGCGGCGACGCCCGCCACGCGTCCCGGCACCGACCTCATCGCCGCCCCCGTTGCCGCATCCACCTCACCGCAGCCCCCACCGCCGCCGCAGCCCCCACTCGGCCGCGAGCACCGCCACCAGCCACAGGAACATCCAGGCGTTGTGCCACAGCGGGGTGGGGACCCGAGTGGGCGGGGCCGCGTATCCGTCGAGGATCGACGCCCCCAGACCGCCGACGCCGCCCGGTTCGACGTAGCGCCCGCCGGTCGCCGCGGCGGTGCGCGCGAGCACGGGCACATTCAACCACGGCTCGGCCAGCTCCGCGTCCATCCCGCCGACCAGCGCCCAGTCGGTGGCGGCGCCCAGCCGGTCCGCGCCCCGATCGGCCACGGCGTCGATCCGGTGGACGCCCGGCTCCGCCGGCCGAACCGCCGCCCGGTAGCGTCCCTCGGCCGCGTCGACGAGCTCCGGACGAACCCGCCGCGTCGCGCCGTCCGGCCCGGTCACGGAGACGACGGGCGCCGCATCGGGGACGGGGACGAACGCCTCGTCCCGCACCAGCAGATCGATCTCCAGCGTATCCCCCGGCGCGTCGCCCCCGCCGCTCGCGAGGGTGACGGGATCGCGCGCCGACGCGGTCAGCCAGCGGGCCACCTGCCCCCAGAAGACTTCATAGGTCCGGTCCTCGGCCGGCATCCGCATCCGCCAGCGCCACGCGGCGCGGCCCGCGAAGACCATCGCGCGCCCCGCCCCGTAGCGCTGGATCGCGATCAGCGGCTGGGCGGGACGGCCGGGCAGGGCCGGCGTGACCGCCAGCAGCGTCGCGCCCGGCCTGGGTCCGCCCACGGCCACGGCCCCCGCGAGCCGCGGGACGGAGCGCCACCGCTCGCGGCTCGCCTCCGGGGTCGCGGCCAGACGCATGATCGGATGCCGAACGCCCTCCGCCGTCAACTCCAGCGCGCCGCCGCCGTCCCCGGACGCCTCCACGCCACCGCCGGCCGAACCATACTCAGCGCCCCGCCCGGGGTCAACCAGGGCGACCGGCAGCACGGGGGCGAGGGCGGAGGCACCCCACCCGCCGCGGCTGAGCGTGGCATCGCCGAGCGACAGCAGGCCGCCGCCGCGGTCCGCGACGAACGCCGAGGCCAGCTCCAGCTGCCGGACCCGGAAGTAGTCGGCCTCGACGTTGGCCAGGACGACGGCGTCGTACGCGAACAGTGCCTCCCGATCCGCCGGGAAGCCCGTCCCGAGCGCCGCCGTGCGAGCCGGGTCGCCCTGCACGTAGAACGTCTGCTCGCCGAGGTCGTTCATTCCCTTCCGGATCACGGCGTCCAGGACCAGGCCCGGATCGGCCTGCCACACCCGCTTGAGGAAGGTGTGCTCGTACGACGGCGCGCCCTCTATCACCAGCACGCGGCGCGGCCGCGGCGGCGGAGGCACCAGCACGCGGCCGCGGTTGTTGCCGGCGACGAGCTCCCCGGCGGCCGCCGGCACCTCGACCGTGTAGAGCGTCGCCGACTCCGGATCCGGCCGCACGCGGAAGACGACGCGCGCCGGAGCGCGGGCGGCGGGCGGCGTGGCGGGGCGCCGGTCGTGCAGCCGGCGGGCGGCCAGCAGCCGCGCGGCGGAGGCCCCGGCG
>JAPOWL010000544.1 GCA_026707615.1 Acidobacteriota bacterium
TGTACGGCGTGGTGGGGCAGACGGTGGCCGGCGTCGTGTCCCTGGGCGTCGCCGTCCTGGTCTGGACCGGCCTCGCGATGAGCTGGCGCCGCTTCCTCGGCTCCCGCGGCCGGAGGTGACGGCGGGCGGCGCGCGGCGGGGCGGCGCGCGGCGGGGCGCGGCCGTCGCCCGAACCTCCGGGTGCTATTCTCAGGTGCGCGTGTCGAACGAATTCCTCCTTGCAAGGCCGTTTTCCATCCGCGGCGACGTGCATGCCGCGTCCGACCTGACCATCGACGCGGAGGTCCGGGGCAACGTCCGGGCGCCCCGGCACGAGCTGACCATCGGCCGCCACGGCCGCATCCGGGCGCAGGTCCACGCGAGGGCGGTGGTGGTGCGCGGCACCGTGCGCGGCGACGTCACCGCCACCGAGGTCGTCCGCGTGCAGGAGACCGGCCGGGTGACCGGCAACATCGCGGCGGAGCGGGTGGTCATCGCGGAAGGGGCGCGGGTGCAGGGTCGCATCACGGCGGGCCCCGCCGCAGCCCGCGGCCCGGCCTCGAATCGGCGTCGCCCCCGCCCCCGCTGACGGCGTCCGACCTTCCCGCGTGCGCCGCCCGCGCCGGGCGCGCCCGCCTTGTCGGGGCCTGCCCGGCTTGTCGGGGGCCGCACGGCGTGTTACGGTTCGCACGCGCCGGGGGTCGCCGATGCCACAGGACGAAGCCGCCGCGGATGCGTTCGACATCCCGGCCGAGATGCGCCGGGCCGAGCTCGAAGCCGTCCGGGCACGGCGGCGGGCGCTCGGCGTGCGGCCCGGGGACGGGCCCGCCCCGGGCGACCGTGCCGGCGGCGACGCGGGCGACTCGGGCGCTTCCGGCGACGCGGACGAGTCCGGCGACTCGGGCGCTTCCGGCGACGCGGGCGACTCGGCCGACTCGCTTCGCCATCGCCTGACCGGGCTGGCGCTCTCGGGCGGCGGCATCCGGTCGGCCACGTTCGCGCTCGGCGTGCTGCAGCGGCTGGCGCGCGCGGACCTCCTCCGGCGCTTCGACTACCTCTCGACCGTCTCCGGCGGCGGCTACATCGGCGGCTCGCTGACGTGGCTCCTCAGCCGGACGAAGGACCCCGCCGCGCTCGGATCCGCCTTCCCCTTCGGCCTGCGGCGGCGCCGGCTCGGCGGCCGGGAGTCGAACCTCCTGCGCCACCTGCGCCTCCACGGCAACTACCTGACCCACGTGGCGGCCGCCGCTGGCGCGGCCCTACCGCTGGCGCCGGCGCTTCGAGCGCGGCGTCCGCCGCCTGCTGTGGGCGGGCCTCGTCCTGGCGGGGCTGGCGTCGCTGCCCCTGGTCCGGGACGGGCTGGCCGGCGGGGGCCTCGGGTCGCTCGTCGGGGGCGCGGCGTCGGTCGCCGCCGGCGTCGCGGGCGGGCTGGGATCGTTCGCGGCATCGGGCGCGGCGGGCCGCGGCCGGGTTCCGGCGGGCCCGCTGGCCGGTGCGGCTTCGGTCCTCGTCCTCTACGGGCTGGCCCTCGTCTCCTACGACCTGGCCGCGCGCTACCTGGAGTCGCCTTCGCCGTGGGGCCACGGACTGCTGGCGGGCTCCGTCGCCCTCTCGCTCCTGACCGGCTGGTTCGTGAACCTCAACTACATCTCGATCCACCGCTACTACCGCGACCGGCTGATGGAGGCCTTCCTGCCCCGGCCCGACACCGACGGCACGACCGCCGCCGCGGTCGAGGCGGACCGGGCCGAGCTGGCCGGGATGCGCAGCGAGAACGGGCCCTACCCCCTGGTGAACGCCAACCTGGTCCTGGTCGACAGCGACTGCCGGCGGTGGCGGAAGCGGGGCGGCGACGCGTTCCTGCTCTCGCCGCTCTACTGCGGCAGCACGTCGACCGCGTGGGTGCCGACGGCCCGCTACATGCAGCGCGACCCCCTCACCCTGCCGACCGCCGTCGCCATCTCCGGCGCCGCCGCCCACCCGAACACCGGCGCGGGCGGGGCGGGGCCGACGCGCGGCACGATGCTCTCGCTGCTGATGGCGCTGCTGAACGTGCGCCTCGGCTACTGGGTGCCGCGCCCGGAGGCCGGCGCGGGGCGCCGCCGCCAGCCGGTGGCCAACCACTTCCGCGCCGCTTGGCACGAGCTGAGCCCGCGCGGCTTCGCGGAGCACCGGCGCCTGCTGCAGATCAGCGACGGCGGGCACTTCGAGAACCTCGGCGTCTACGAGCTGGTGCGCCGCCGCGCGAAGCTCATCGTCTGCTGCGACGCCGCGGCCGACCCCGGCTTCGACTTCAAGGACCTGCAGGTGCTGATGCGGCGCATCGGCACCGACTTCGGGGCGCGCATCGAGTTCGACGGCGACGATCGCATCGAGCGCCTCATCCCCCGCACCCCCGACCCGGCCCTGGTGCGGGCGCGCGACCCCGGCACCGACGCCTACCCGGTCGGGGCGCGCTTCGCGGAACGGGGCCACATCCGCGGCCGCGTCGTCTTCCCGGACGGCGGGTCGAGCACGCTGATCCTGGTGAAGACGACGACCATCCCCGGCCTCGACCTCCTCACGCGCGGCTACCAGGGCGCCAACCGGGCCTTCCCCGACCAGTCGACGGCCGACCAGTTCTTCGACGAGGAGCAGTTCGAGGCCTACCGCGAGCTGGGCTGGGAGATTGCCGACCGGCTGGTCCGCGACCGGCGCGTCGACCTCGAGGGCCTGCTCCGGGCGTGCGCCTGAGGGCGCGAGTCCAGGACGGTCGGCCGGTGCGAGGGTGGCCTGCTCCGGGCGTGCGCCTGAGGGCGGGGCCTGGGGCCCGCGTGCCCTCCACCGGCCCGCCGCCCGTCAGTACTGCTGGAACATGCGCTGGATGTCCGCTCCGTCGCGGGTGCGGGTGAGGGCGAGCATCAGGAGGATGCGCGCCTTGACCGGCGTGAGGTCCTCGGCCTCGATGCGGAGCGGCGAGTAGCGCGGGTCGTTCGGCGCGGCGTCGGGGTCGGGGCGCGGGCGCCGGGGCAGGATGCGCCCGCCGCCGGTGCGGGTCGTGATGACGACGGGGCGCCCGCGGTCGAGGGCCTCGCCGATGGCGACGCGCTGGTCCGCCGTGGTCGAGCCCGCTCCCGCCGCGGCGATGACCAGGCCCTCGGCGCCGGCCTCCACCGCCGCCCGCACCAGGTCCCCCGGCGCGTCGAGGTAGCTCATCAGGATGTCGACCCGCGGCAGGCGCTCGACGCCCGCGAGGTCGAACTCCGTCCACCGGGTGTGGCGGTGAAGGGGGCGCCGGTAGAAGAGCACGCGGTCGCGGTCGACCACGCCGACGAGGCCCCGGCTCCCCGCCGTGAAGGCGTGCAGCCGCTGGGCGTGCGTCTTGGAGACGTCCCGCGCCGCGTTGATCTCGTTGTTCAGCACCACGAGCACGCCGCGGCCGCGGGCGGCGGGCTCCGCCGCCACGCGCAGGCCCTGCCGCAGGTTGGCCGCGCCGTCGTAGCCGACCGCCCCGGGCGGGCGCATCGCGCCCACCACCACCACCGGCCGCTCGCTGCGCACGGTGAGGTTCAGGAAGTAGGCGGTCTCCTCGAGCGTGTCGGTCCCGCTGGTGACGACGATGCCGGCCAGGTCGTCCCGCGCCGCGAGCGTCCGGTTCAGGCGGCGCGACAGCCGCAGCCAGTCGTCGCGCGTCAGCGCGCCGCTGGCGACGTTGGAGAACTGCTCGGCCTCGACGACGATGCGCCCGTCGAGCGCCGGGACGGAAGCCGTGAGCTCGGCCGCCGTGAGGCGCGACCCCGTCCGGTTGGCGATGGTCCCGCCGGTGGCGACCAGGCGGACGACGGGCCGCTCGTCGGGCTGGGCGGCGCGGGCCGCCGGCGGAGGGGCGACGAGGGGGAGACACGTCACGCACGCCGCGATCCACGACCGGGGCCAGGTTCGCATCGGGCCGGCGCCGGCGCAACTATACCGAATCCGACTCGTCGCGATACGCGAGGGACAGCCAGTTGGTGAGGTGCCGGGCCGCTTCCTGGGGCGTCGAGCCGTAGAACGGCATCATGGCGGCCGGGCCGCCCGGCTCGCGCACCACGTACGCGCGCCAGCGGTCGGGATCCACGGGGGTTACCTCGATGGCGACGGCCCGGCCGTGGATGGTTTCCTGGAAGCGATGCATGGTCCGTGTGGGGAGTGTGGGGCGCCGGGTGCCGCGCGCCCCCGACCGGGAGAGATCTTGCGCCGTCCCCGTAGGTGATTTCAAGCGAAGGCGCACGCGAAGGAGAGACTCACAGGCAGAATGCGGCGGCGGGCCGGCGCGAGTTCGGGTGACGAATCGTTGCATCCTCAGCGTATCCACACTTTGTGCACAGCTCTTCGACAGGTCGGTCCACAATAGGTGTCGTGGTCACGCCGCGACGGACCCGCCTCGTGCGCGCGTCCACCCTCCCGGCGTTCCAGGGCGCCATCGCCCGCGCGGTCGCGGACGCCGATCCGGAGTGCGCGGTGCTGGTCCCCACCCGGAGCGCCGCCGCCCACCTGCGGCGCACCCTGGCCGCGGAGGGGGCGGGGGGGCCGGGCGGCGCCTCCCCGGCGTCGGTGCGGCTCCTGACGCGGGATGCGTTCTACCGGCACCTGCACGCCCGGCTGCCCGCGCCTCCGCGGCTGCTCGCGGACGTCGAGCGCGAGACGCTCGCCCGCGCCGCCGCGCGCGACGCCGTCCGCGCCGGCGCGCCGCCGCCGTTCCGTCTCCGCCCCGGCCTGGTGCGCCTGATGCTCGCCTTCCACGACGACCTGGCGCGCCACGGGCGGTCGGTCGACACCTTCGAGCGGCTGGCCGTCGAGGACCTCGAGCCGAGCGCTGCCGTCGACCGCGGCGCCCGCCGCCTGCTCGGGCAGACCCGCTTCCTCGTGGAGGCCTTCCGCGCCTTCGCGGCGCGCCTCGAGGCCACCGGGGCCCTCGACGAGCACGGCCTTCGCGCCCTGCTGCTCGCGGCGGCCGCTCCGCGGCCGCTCCGCGAGGCGATCGTCACCGTCGCCGACCGCGCCGCGCAGCCCGGCGGCCTCTACCCGGCCGACTTCGATCTGGCCGCCCGCGTGCCGGCGCTCGCGCGGGTCACCATCATCGCCACCGACGCCGTGCTGGACGCCGGCTTCCGCGAGCGGCTGGACGACCTGCTGCCCGGCATCGAGGAGGAGCGGGCCGCCGCGCCGTCCCGCCCGCCCCCGCTGCTCGTGGCCCCGGCGGCCGCGCCGGATGCGCCCGCCGCCGGGGGCGCGGACGGACCGCGCGCCGACGCACCCGAGGCGGACGTACC
>JAPOWL010000595.1 GCA_026707615.1 Acidobacteriota bacterium
CGACAACATGCAGCTCATGATGGACGAGCTGTCGGTCGCGGCCCGCAACCTGGTGCCGCTGCTCCGCGGCGTCCCGGACCTCGGCCCGGGCGGCGAGCGCGCCCGGCGCATGCTGCTCGCCTGGGACGGAGTGCTCGACAAGGACTCCGTGGAGGCGGCCATCTACGTGAGCTGGGAACGCGAGCTGCGCTCCGCCGTGCACCGCACCGTGGTCCCGGCCGCGGCCCGCGACTACGTGCGCAGCGTCAACGTCAAGCGGATGATCGACTGGTTGACGGCCCCCGACGGGCGCTTCGGCGACGACCCCCTCGCGGGCCGCGACGCCGTGCTCCGCGATGCCCTGGACACCGCCCTCGAAGGCCTCGAGCGCCGCTTCGGATCCGCCGACACGACCACGTGGAGGTACGGCGGCGAGCGGTTCAAGCACGCCCTGATCCGCCACCCGCTCAGCCCGGCCGTCAACGCCGAGCTGCGCCGGCGGCTCGACGTCGGCCCCGTGCCGCGCGGCGGCTACGGCGGGACCGTCCACAACACCGGCGGGGGAGACAACCAGACCTCCGGCGCTTCGTTCATGATCGTGGCCGACACCGGCAACTGGGACAACTCGGTGGGGCTGAACACGCCGGGGCAGGCGGGTGACCCCGCGAGCCCCCACTACCGGGACCTCTTCGACGTCTGGGCGCGCGACCGCTACTTCCCGGTCTTCTTCTCGCGGGCCCGGATCGACTCGGTCACGGAATCGGTGACGGAGCTGGAACCGTTGGGACACCGGGAATCCGTGCCGTAGACGTGCGCTAGTATTGCCGCGAGGCTGCGGCCACGCGCAGGAGGCAACGCGGGGCTGCGGCAGAGCGCAGGAGGCAGCCGGATGCGTGCAGAGCATCATCGCGGATCGGGAGCGCGGGTGGTCGTCCTGGCGGCACTGCTGGCCGCCTGCGGCCTGCCCGCCGAGACGCGCGCGGCGGAGGTGGCGCCGCTCGTCGCGGCGATCCAGGCGGCGGACGGCGAAGCCGTGCGGGCGCTGCTCGCGCGGGCCGTCGACGTCAACGCGCGCGAACCGGACGGCACGACGGCGCTGCACTGGGCCGCCCACAAGGGCGATGCGGATGCCGTGCGGCTCCTGCTTGCGGCGGGAGCCGACGTGGAGGCCGCGAACCGCTACTCGGTCACCCCGTTGATGCTGGCCTGCGCGCGGGGAAGCGCCTCCGTCGTCGAGGCGCTCCTCGGAGCGGGGGGCGATGCGAACGCCGCCCTGCCGGAGGGGGAGACGGTGCTGATGACGGCGGCGCGCACGGGCGACGTGCGCGTGATCCGCCTGCTGCTTGCGGCCGGCGCGGACATCGACGCCCGCGAAGGCTGGCGCGGCCAGACCGCCCTGATGTGGGCGGCGGCGGAGGACCATCCGGGCGCGGTGCACGCACTGATCGAGCTGGGGGCTCGCGTCGACCAGCGCTCGACCGCCGGCTGGACGCCGCTGCTCTTCGCCGTGCGGGCCGGCAAGGGCGACGCGGTCCGGGCGCTCCTCGACGCGGGCGCGGACGTCAACGACACGATCCGGCCGCTGGTCTCCGCCGAGAGTCTGGCGGCGCGACGGCCGAGCCGGGGCGATCCGGCGGTCGGGACGGACGGGACGAGCGCCCTCGTCGTCGCCGTCACCAACGCGCACTTCTCGCTGGCGACCTATCTCGTCGAACGGGGCGCCGACCCGAACGCCGCCGCGCAGGGCTGGACGGCCCTGCACCAGCTCGCCTACACGCGGCGACCGAACTCCGGCAAGGGGATGCCGCCGGTGGAGATGGTCGACAGACTCGACACGCTGGCGTTCGCGAGATTCCTGCTCGACAACGGGGCCGACCCCGACCTGCGCCAGACGAAGCGCTTCAACAACCGGGAGCGGAACAACCTGAACCGCGTCGGGGCGACGCCCTACCTGCTGGCCGCGAAGCACGCCGACGTGCCGTTGATGCGGCTCCTCGCCGACTACGGCGCCGACACCCGGCTGCCGACGGAGGGCAACGCCTCGCCGCTGATGGTGGCGGCCGGGGTGGGCATCTTCAACGTAGGGGAGAGCGCCGGCACCAACGAGGAGGCCCACGAGGCGGTCCGCCTCGCCTGGGAGCTCGGCGATCGAGACGTCGGCCGGGCGGACGATCGCGGTTACACGGCCCTGCACGGGGCGGCGCTGCGGGGCGCGAACCCGATCGTCTCCTTCCTGGTCGAGCGGGGCGCGGACATGCTGGCCCGCTCGTCGGAGGGATGGACGCCGCTCCGCATCGCGGACGGCGTGCACTACACGGGCACGGTCAAGCGGGCCGACCACACCGCGGCGCTGCTGCGCGAGCTGATGAAGGAGCGGGGCGTGTACGCCGCCGAGCACGAGCGGGACGTCAACAGCGTCGCCGTGGTCAAGCCGGCCGGCCAGCAGTAGCACGTCCCGCGGCGACGGCGTCCCCGGGCGTTTGCGCGGACGAGCCGCGGTCGAGGCCGTCGCGGGCTACTCGACGGGCTCGCAGGCGGCCGCGACCATCGCCAGCGCGCTGACGTTGATCCGGTCGCCGGCGGGATTGCGGATCAGGAACCCCTTGACCTCCATGCGATGCCCCGCGTGCTCCGTCGGGTCCGGATAGACGCTCATCAACCCGAAAGTCGCGTCGCCGGACGGGCGCGCCGCAAGCGCCCCGAGCGCATCCGCGTCCGATGCCGCCGGGTCGCGGGTGCGAACGGCCTCCGTGCTGCCCGTCAGCCGCCACCCGCCGTCCGGGCCGGCCTCCAGGCACCCGACCACCTGCACCAGGGAGAAGCTCGGCACCGGCCCGGGGCCGTCACGGCCCTCGATGCGGATGTCGGCGAGCCGGTCCGGGTCGAGGTCGGCCTCGCCCGCCGGGAAGCCGTTGTACTGGAGGACGAAGGCGACGCTGTCGAGGTAGATGTCGTCGGGGAGGGTGGCCGGATCGTCGAAGGGCATCAGGTTCCGGACCCGTGTGTACAGCGTGTCCACCGTGTCCTCGCTCCAGTCCTGCATGAAGCGGGGTCCGGCGAGCGGCCGCGCCTCCAGCGACCCGCTCAGATCGGCGGAGTGACACGAGGCGCAGTGACGGGCGTAGGCGGTTCGTCCGCGCTCGGCCTGCGCCTCGCTGTAGACCCCGTCCCACACCGTCCGGCCGGCGTCCTGGGCCGCCGCGGGCGGCGGCAGAGCCAGCGCGGCGCCGATCGAGAGCGCCGTAGCGAGCGCCGCCAACCCGTCGCAGGCTCCGGGCTGGCCCCAGCCCCCACCGTCCCGGGAGCTTGCGCCGCGGCACGCATTCCGTTGTCGTTCAGCGGCGCAAGCTCCCAGGCGGGATGCGGTCCGGGCGGGCGTCGGCGGAGATCCGGCTGGCATCGCGCGGAGTATAGCAAGCGCCCGCCGCGAGGCCCGGATCCCCGGGGCGCCGGTCAGGGCGCGCCGGCAGGATTGCGCGGGAGCTTCGCGGCGGGAGGGCCGGCTACGGCGGCCCGCGCCGCTCCGACGATGCGCAGGCTCTCGCGTTCCTGCAGGAACACCACGGCGTGCAGGCGCTCCCGCGTCCAGGCGGCATCGAGCCGCAGGCGCGCCCGCACGGATCGGCCGGCCGCGGCCGCCTGCGCGGTGAGCGTGTCGAGCCGTTCGAGATGCCGCACGACCCCGGTGTGGTGGAGGCGCCGGAACCGGTTCTCGCCCGCACGGACGTCGGTCTCCAGTCCGCTTTCGGTGATCGCCAGCCATGCGCCGATCGCCTCTGCCGCGGCGGCCAGCCGGTCCGGCCCGACTTCGGCCGTCACCTCCACCACGCGACTCCGCGGGTGGCTGTCGACACCGACGCGCACCGGCACCTTGGGCCGGTCGCGGGCCTCGAGGATGGCCGCCCGCACCTCGACACCGCGGCTGCCGACCAGCCCCGCCTGGCCGTCCACCACCACCTGCGGCGTGTAGATGCTCGCCGCGTCCAGCGCCGCGGCGTAGGCCTTCTGCCGCGCCGTGAAGCGGGGAGACGAGAACGGATCCCGCCAGCCGAGTCGATCCCAGTAGTCGACGTGCTCGCTCAGGGGAATGACCGTGGCGCCGGGCACCGGCTGGTTGCGGGCGAGACCGCGCAGCAGCTCGTCCGCCGGCGGGCAGCTCGAGCACCCCTGCGACGTGAAGAGCTCCACGATCACGGGCGCCGGCGAGCCGGGGGCCGGATCGTCGGGCGCAGGGGGCACGGGCCCCGGGGCGGCGCCTCCGGCGGCTGCGAGGGCCACGACGACGGCGATGCCGGCCGACGTTCTCGTTGGTCTCATGACGGTGCCCTTTGTGTGCTAGGCTGCGCGAGTCGGACGTCACTCGGAGCCGGCCCTCACTCTACGCCGGCGGTAACCGGAAGGGAAGGCGGCATGTCCAAGCCACTCGCCACGACTGCTCGATGCGTCGCTCTCGCCTCGCTCGTCCTGATTCCGTCCACCGCGGCCGAGGCGCAACTCAGCGAGACCGCCGCCTGGGCGGCCCACGTGTCGAACGAGTACCGCGTCATTCCCAACGTGACGTACCACGTGGCCAGCAACTTCGAGAACCGGGTCGACCTGTATCTGCCGCGTGAGGCCGACGGGCCGACCCCGGTCCTGATGTACATCCACGGCGGCGGCTGGGTCGGCGGGAACAAGGAGGCGAACGTCCTGCGCCTGCTGCCGTACCTCGACATGGGCTGGGCCGTCGTGAACGTGCAGTACCGGCTGGGCCGGGTCGCCCGCGCGCCGGCGGCCGTCGAGGACTGCCTCTGCGCCCTCCAGTGGGTGAAGCGAAACGCCGACACCTACAACATCGACGCCTCGCGCATCGTCGTCACCGGCAACTCGGCCGGCGGGCACCTGGCCCTGACGACGGGCATGGCGACCAAGGCGTCCGGTCTCGACCTCGAGTGCCCGATCCAGGGGGATCTCGGCGTTGCCGCCATCATCAACTGGTACGGCATCACCGACGTCGGCGACCTGATCCAGGGCGAGAACACCAAGAGCTACGCGGTGCGCTGGCTGGGGAGCCTGGCCGACCGGCTCGACGTCGCGCGACGCGTGTCGCCGCTCAGCTACGTGCGGGAGGGCCTGCCGCCCATCCTGAGCATCCACGGCGACGCCGACGGCATCGTGCCGCACCAGCACGCGGTGAAGCTCCACGCGGAGCTGGAGCGGGCCGGCGTGTCGAACGAGCTCCACACGGTCCCCGGCGGCGGCCACGGCGGCTTCAGCCGCGCGGAGACGCACGAGATCTTCGAG
>JAPOWL010000455.1 GCA_026707615.1 Acidobacteriota bacterium
CCTCGTCGGGCGTGAACCGGGTGGCCGGCGTCAAGAAGGTGAGGATGGCGCTCGGGTCGCGTCCAAATCCGGGGTCGACCGACTGCACCTGCTGGAAGCTGCGCAGGAAGAGGCCCGCTCCGACGAGCAGCACGAGCGAGATCGTCAGCTGTGCGACGACCAGTACGTTGCGCCACCGGAGCTGGCCGGGCTGCCCCCCGCCCGAGCTCTCGCTCCGGAGGGCGCCGGAGACGTCCGGCCGGGTGCTCTGCAGCGCCGGCACCAGGCCCAGCAGGGTTCCGGCCACGACCGAGACGCCGAGCGTGAACGCGAGGACGTTCCGGTCGAGACGGAGATCGAGCGCGACGGGGATAGGCAGCGGGAGGTCCGCCGTGGCCAGCAGGTCGAGCAGCCAGACCGCGAGCCCCGTGCCCATGCCGCCGGCCAGCAGGCTCAGCAGCGTGGTCTCGGTCAGCAGCCGCCGCACCAGGGATCCGCGCGACGCGCCGAGCGCCAGACGCACCGCGACCTCCTTGCGCCGGTCGAGCGCCCGCGCCAGCAGGAAGCTGGCGAGGTTGGTGCACGCCAGCAGCAGGACCAGCGCCACGACCCCCATCAGCAGTCCCGCCGCGGGCCGGATGAAGACGTCGATCGGCGGGAAGAGCAGCACGTCGGTGAGGGGCAGGACCACGAACTGCCCGGCCGGGTCCCAGTGCTCGATGCGGTCCCGGGTGAGCTGCGCGGCCACCGCCCCGACGGCGGCCTCGGCCTGCGGCAGCGGTGCCCCCGGCCGCAGCCGCGCCTTGACGAACAGCACCTGGCCGCCCCTCGCGTCGAACAGGCGGGCGCCGAGAAGCTCCTCCGCCATCATGGACGGCGCATAGAACGCCGGTGCGAGGCCGCGCATCGTGCCCGTGAAGTCGGGCGGCCCCACGCCGACCACCGTGTACGCCCGGCCGGCGATGCGCATCTCGCTGCCCACGGCGTCCGGGTCGCCGCCGAAGGCGCTCTGCCAGTACTGGTAGTCGAGCATCGCCACCGGATGGCCGCCCGGAGAGACGTCGTCGCTCGGCAGCAGGGTGCGCCCGAGCGCGGGCTCGATCCCCAGCATGGGGAGGTAGTCGCCGGTGACGGCCTCGGCGAGGACCATCTCCACGCCCCCGCCCGCGCGGTCGAGCTGCGCCGGGACGAGCTGCGCGGCCGCGACGTGGCTGAACACGTCCGTGGTGCCTTCGCGGACGTCCTCGAAGCTGGGATAGGAGAGCGGACCGTGGGCGAACGACGCCTGGTGGAGATAGACGTTGACGACCTCCTCCGGCCGCTCGACCGGCGTGTCGCGGAGGATGACGGCGTTGACCAGGCTGAAGATGGCGGTGTTGGCTCCGATGCCGACCGCGAGCGAGAGCACCGCGACCGCGGTGAAGGCCGGACGCCGGGCGAGCAACCTCGCCCCGTCCCGCACGTCGCGGCCGAGGTCGGCGGCCCGGAACCGATGCACGTCCCGACACAGTTCCTTGACCATCTCCATGCCCCCCAGGCGCACGAGCGCGGTGCGGCGCGCTTCCCGCGGAGTCATGCCGCGGCGCACGCGTTCCTCGACGTCCAGCGCCAGGTACCCCTCCAGCTCCGCATCGAGCTCCCGTTCGAGACGTTCCCGGCGGAAGAGATTCACCAGGCGAACCGCGAAGTCCCGCAGCCGACTTGCGACGACTCCCGCGGCAGGCCGACCCGCGGGGCCGGACATCACGCTTCCTCTACGTCGCGGAGCGCCAGCTCGATGGCGAGCGAGACACGCCTCCAGTTGCGGACTTCCGCCTCGGCCTGCCGGCGCCCGGCGGCGGTCAGCTCGTAGAACTTCGCCTTCCGATTGGTCTCGGAACGGCCCCACGCCGCGGTCAGCCAGCCCTTCTGCGCGAGCCGGTGCAGGGCGGGGAACAGCGAGCCGGGATTGACGCGGAACGCACCCTGCGTCAACTGCTCGACCCGGCGCGCGATGCCGAGGCCGTGATTGGGTCCCGTGATGAGCGCGCGCAGGATCAGCAGATCGAGCGTGCCGCGCATGAGGTCGGTGCGGGACATGGCTGGGCTCCTGGAACGACCTATCGAATTTCCATAAGTCTAGGGCCCACACCTATCGGATGTCAATAGGTCGCACGTGACGGACGGCGGGGTCAGGAAGGTCAGGATGGCGCCGGGCGAGCGTCGGGATTGGTCATCCCGCAAAGACGTAGTCGAGCTCGAGCTGCAGCCCGTCGAGCAGCGCCGTCCGCAGGGTGTCCCGGCGACCGAAGGTGTCGGCGAGTTCGAGCCTCCCGTTCCCCTGCCGGTGGACGGTGACGGTCTCGGCCATCGGATCGACGATCCAGTACTCGAGCACGCCGTGCCTCCCGTACAGGTCGTGCTTGTAGCCCAGGTCCCGGTCGGCGGTGGACGGCGAGAGTATCTCGATCACGAGGTCGGGCTCTCCCCGCACGTTCTCGTCCGTGAGCGTGTGCTCGCGCGCTCGCGAGACGAACAGCACGTCGGGCTGCACGACCTCGGTGTCCGATAGAACCACGTCGCAGGGTGCGACGTACACCTTGCCCAGCCTGTGTTCTTCGGTGAAATCGCCCAGCCTCCGGGCGAGCCTGAATAGCACCGACTGGTGCCTCATGTTCGGTGCAGGAACCATCATCAGATTGCCGTCGAGCAGCTCGTAGCGCTCGTCGTCGGGTGTTGCGCAGTAGTCCTTGTACGTCTGCCTGACGGCGCCTTGAGTCGCGGTGGCCATGGCGTGCTCCTGCCGTGCTCCGTGGCGATGCGGATCAACTCGTCGATGATATCCAACGTCCGCGCGTCGAGATCATCCGTCTTGCGGCCGGCCCGCCCGGGCTTGGCGTCGCCGGCGGTCTCGCGGGCTACTTCCCGCTGGAGGTCGGGGCCGAGCCGCTCGCCGCCGGCTGTCAGTCGGTCCGCAGCGCGGTGACCGGATGAACCCGGCTGGCCCGGCGGGCCGGAAGGTACGCGGCCAGGAGCGCCGCGGCGGCGAGGACGAGCGGGACGCCGACGAACGTCAGCGGGTCGAGCGTGTCGACCTCGAAGAGCAGGCCGCCCAGCAGGCGGGCCGCGGCGAGGGCGAGGGCCAGCCCGAGCACGCCGCCGACCAGCACCAGCCGGAGGCCGCCCGCGACGAGCAGCCGGACGACGCGGGGTCCGTCGGCGCCGAGCGCCATGCGGATGCCGATCTCCTGCGTGCGCTGCGAGACGCCGTGGCTGACCACGCCGTAGAGGCCGATGGCGGCCAGCGCCAGCGCCAGCACCCCGAAGGCGGACAGGACGAAGGCCGAGAGCTGCTGCGGCAGCCGCATCAGGGCCAGGTGGCGGTCCATCGTCTTCGTCTCGAACACCCACAGGTCGGGGTCCACCTCGCGCCCGGCGGCCAGGAGCGCCAGCGCCGTCCGCTGCGGGTCGGTCGACGTCTGCGCCACCACCGTCAGGGAGCGCGTCAGCTGCTGCGAGTAGGGCAGGTAGACCATGTTGCGCGGCGCCTCGCCCAGCGTCCGCACCTTCGCGTCGCTCGCCACGCCGACGACGAGCCAGGGGGCATCCTCCTCGTCGCGCCGCAGGACGAGACGGCCGACGGCGTCGCCGTCCTCCCAGAAGCGCCGGGCCATCGCCTCGCTGATGATGACGACCGGCTGCGTGTCCGGGCGGTCGGCGTCGCTGAAGTTGCGGCCGCGGACGATCTCGATGCCGGCCGCCGCGAAGAACTCGGGGTCGACCACGGCCCGGTCCGCGATGAAGGCGCCGTGGTCGCCCGGCGGCTCGAAGCCGGCGACGTTGAAGTCGCTCGAGCTGGTGCTGAGCGGATTGAGGTGCAGGTTGCTGATGGCGCCGACCGCGCCGACGCCGGGCAGCTCGCGGAAGCGGTCGAGCAGGCGCCGCGTGTAGACGCGCGCCTCGTCGGGCGTGAAGCGGGTGGCCGGCGTCAGGAAGGTCAGGAGGGCGGACGGCTCGCGTCCGAAGCCGGGGTCGACCGACTGCACCTGCTGGAAGCTGCGCAGGAAGAGGCCGGCCCCGACCAGCAGCACCAGCGAGATCGTGAGCTGCGCGACGACCAGCGCATTGCGCCAGCGGAGCTGCCCGGGCTGCCCGCCCCCCGCGCTCTCGCTGCGGAGGGTGCCGGAGACGTCCGGCCGGGTGCTCTGGAGCGCCGGCACCAGGCCCAGCAGGGCGCCGGCCACGAGCGAGACGCCGAGCGTGAACGCGAGCACGCGCCCGTCGAGACGGAGATCGAGCGCCACCGGGATCGGCAGCGGGAGGTCCGCCGTGGCCAGCAGGTCGAGCAGCCAGACCGCAAGCCCCGCCCCCGCGCCGCCGGCCAGCAGGCCGAGCAGCGTGGTCTCGGTCAGGAGCCGCCGCACCAGGGACCTGCGCGACGCGCCGAGCGCCAGGCGCACCGCGATCTCCTTGCGCCGGTCGAGGGCCCGCGCCAGCAGGAAGCTGGCGAGGTTGGTGCAGGCCAGGAGCAGCACGAGCCCGACGACCGCCATCAGCAGCCACGCCGCGGCGCGGATGAAGACGTCGATGGGCGGGAAGAGCAGCACGTCGCTGAGCGGCAGGAGCACGAACTGCCCGGCCGGGTCCCAGTTCTCGATGCGATCCTGGGTGAGCTGCGCGGCCACCGCGCCGACGGCGGTCTCGGCCTCGGGCAGCGTGACGCCCGGCCGCAGCCGCGCCCGGACGAACATCGCGTGGTTGCCGCGCGCTTCGAGCACGCCGAATCCGACGAGCTCCTCGACCATCATGAACGGCGCATAGAACGTCGGCGTGAGCCCGCGCAGCGTGCCGGTGTAGTCGGGCGGCCCCACCCCGACCACCGTGTACGTCCGGCCGCCGACGCGCATCTCGCGCCCGACCACGTCCGGGTCGCCGCCGAAGGCGCTCTGCCAGTAGCGGTAGTCGAGCATGACCACCGGATGCCCGCCGCGCGAGACGTCGTCGCTCGGGAGCAGCGTGCGCCCGACCGCGGCCTCGATCCCCAGCATCGGGAAGTAGTTGCCGGTGACCGCCTCCGCGGGCACGATGCCGACGCCTCCGCTCTCGTCGCGGTCGATCTGCGCCGGCAGGAACTGCGAGCCCGCGAGGTCGCTGAACACCTCGGTGGTGCCGTCGCGGACGTCCTCGAAGTCGGGGTAGGAGAACGTGCTGTAGGCGAACGCCGCCTGGTGGAGGTAGAGGTTGACCACCTCCTCCGGCCGCTCGA
>JAPOWL010000242.1 GCA_026707615.1 Acidobacteriota bacterium
TCGACCACACCACCGACGTCCGCCGCGGCAAGCTCGGCCTCTACGCCGCGTGGGGCTTCCTCGAAGTGTGGGTCGAGGTGCCCGACGTCACGTCGCCTTCGCGCCCGGTGGGGCGGGTGCCCGGATTGACCATCCACCGCCTCGATGCCGGGCGCTACCGGACGGTGGCGGCGAGCGTAGCCTTCCCAGGCTGGACGGCGGCCGAGATCCACGGCGCGCTCAACGAGCCGGATCGCTCCGACGCCACCGACGGCGCACTGGCGCGCGTCGCCCGGGCTCTCGGCACGCGCGACGGCACCGGACCGGAGGACACGCCGTGGCTCCGCCGGCAACGCGCCGAAGGACGCCGGGAAGGACGCCAGGAAGGGCGTCTGCAGGAGCGCGTTGCGGTCCTGCGGGCGGTCCTCGCCGGGCGCGGCATGGCGGACCTCGAACCGGTGCTGGCGGAGAGCGACGCGGCCCGCCTGCCGCTCGCGGTTGCCCTCGACGCCGTCCAGCACTGCCGGGACGCCGCCGACCTCCGCATGCGCCTCGCCCGCACCGCTCAGAACGCGTAGCGCAGGCCGAACTGCATCTCCCGCGCGTTCAGGGCGCTGAAGATGCGCCCGAAGTTGGGGGAGCCGAAGTAGCGGTTCGGCAGGTCGAAGTTGGCCCGGTTCAGGAGGTTGAAGATCTCCCACCGGAACTCCAGCCGGCCGCCGCCGTCGAGCAGCCAGCTCTTGGCGACCGCCAGATCGACGTTGGCGAAGCCGGGAGCGAAGACGGGGTTGCGGGGGGCGCTGCCGAACGTGAAGGGCGCCTGCAGTGCGAACGCGTCCGTGTCGAACCAGCGCTCGACCGTCCGCTCGCCGCCGGAGAGATTCGGGTCCCGCGTCATGTCGGGCCGCTGCGCAGGCCCCGCGCCGATGTTCGCCACGTCGTCGGTTACGTTCACCGTGAACGGCGCGCCCGACTGGGCGGTGACGATGGCGTTGATGCGCCAGTGGCCCAGGAGCCCCTCCCGCCAGCCTCCGGCGGAGCGCTGGAAGGGCAGCTCGTAGGCGGCGCTGCCGACGAACTGGTGCCGGTGGTCGAAGCTCGACAGTGCGTTCTCGCCCGGGAAGATGTTGCGGACGTCCTGCGGCACGTTTGCCTCGAAGGCGGTCGGCCCCGGACTCGACGCATCGTCTTCCGAGCGCGACAGGGTGTAGGCCACGTCGAACGCCAGGTCGCCGCGCAGACGACGGAGGAGCTTGAAGGTCACCGCGTGGTAGATCGACTTGCCGTCGAACCGGATGGCGCGGATGCCCGCCAACTGCGGGATGTCGCGCCGCGCGCTGATCGAGCCGGACCCGGGCCGCGGGACGTTGTGGACGGTGGAGTTGTCCGCCCCGATGGTGTACGACCCCATGTAGAAGAGCTCGAACACCGTCGACGGGAGCACCTCGGTCTGGAAGCCGCCGGACCAGGTCTGCGTGTACTCCACCCGGAAGTCGTAGTCCATGATGGAGCCGCCGATGCTGCCCGTGGGATCGGAGGCGAGGATGGTGCGCGTGTCGAAGCTCGGCACGAACTGCCCCGCCGGAACGTCCACCTGCTTCAGGAAGAAGGACGGGAGGTTGCGGGTGAATGCGGTCTGCACGCTGTAGGCCCACTGGTTGAGGAAGACGCCGTACCCGCCGCGCACCACCGTCCGCCCATCGTCGTCCGGCACCCAGGCGAAGCCGAGGCGCGGGGCGAAGCGCTTCTTGCTCGGCCGCAGCAGGCTGCGGTCCCAGCCGATCTCGGCCGACGTCACCCACGGGATCGGGATGAGCGGCAGCAGACCCCGCGCCGCCGGGGAGATGTTGCCCTCGTCGTCGCTGGCGATGACGTAGCGGCCCCCCGGCACCGAGACGTCGATGGTCGACAGGCGGTTGTCGAGGTCGCGCAGGTGCTGGTTGATCTCGTAGCGCAGCCCGACGTTCAGGGTCAGGTCGTCGCGCACCCGCCAGTCGTCCTGGGCGTACAGGTGCACCCAGTTGGTCCGCGCGTCCTCGTCGCCCCGGCCGCCGACCCCGGAGCGGGCCTGCACGGGGTGGCCGAGCAGGAAGTCCGCGAACGCGTTGCCGCTGAAGCGGCCGGTGTAGAGGAACCGGCCGCGGGCGGTGTCCGGGTTCTCGGGCCGGAAGCGGAGGTGGAACCAGTACGCGCCGAACTTCAGCCGGTGCGCGCCACGGTCGATCAGGAAGTTGTCGTAGAGCTCGAAGTGCTCGTTCCGCCGGAAGACGAAGCTCGTCGGGTCGCCCATGGCGCTGTAGAGCCCGCCGGTGTCGATCTGCGGGAAACCGACGTCCCGCGCGTCGCGGGTCACGCCGAGGAGCCCGACCGAGCCGGCGAAGTCGACGCCCCGGTTCAGGCCCTCCTGTCCGCCGTCGACGCTCATCCACCCGAAGCGCGTCTCGTTCAGCATCGACGTCCCGATGGTGCGGGTGTAGCTGGCGGCCAGGTTGCGCGTCCGGGTCGAGAGCGTGCGTCCGAAGCCCGGGATCAGCGTCTCCTGTTGCACGCTCGTCCCGAACGGCTGGAGGTCGTGGGCGTCGAAGGTGCTGAAGCGCACGAACGCCTGGTCACTCGTGCCGATGCGCTGGTCGATCCGCACGCTGAACTGATCGATGTCGCTCTCGGACGGCTCGATCGAGGTCAGATTCTGCACCTCGCCGCTCCCCGAGTTGGGCAGCGGCACGCGCTCGAGGAAGGCCCTCGCCACGGGATCGATGCGATCCGCCGGGATGCGGTTGCCGGTGAAGTACGTGCCGCACGCGCCGGTGCCGGGGTCGCGGGTCAACGGATCGCAGAGCGGATCGTGCCCCGCGAAGTCGCCGCCGCGGACGGCCGCCGACGGCACCGAGAACGTCCGGGTGAGCGAGCGCGTGGTCCGCTGCCCTTCGTAGCTCAGGAACACGAAGGTCCGGTCGCGGACGATCGGGCCGCCGAAGGTTCCGCCGAACTGCCCCTGGTCGAGCGGCGGAACCGGCTCGTCCCGCGGATCGAAGTAGTTGTGGGCGTCGAAGCGCTCGTCGCGCACGAACGTGAACGCGCTGCCGTGGTTCCGGTTGGAGCCCGACTTGGTCGCGACGTTGATCAGGGCCGACGCCTTGCCCCCGAACTCCGGGGGGTACATCGACTTCTGGATCTTGAACTCCTGGATCGAGTCGACCGACGGGTTGATGACCAGGTTGTTGAAGAGCTCGTCGGTCACCTTCACGCCGTCGAGCAGGTAGATGTTGTGGCCGGCGCGCTGGCCGCCGACGTTGGGGAGGGGGCCGGCCTGCTGCAGGGCGGCGCCGCGCGTGCCGCCGGGAGGGATCACGACCGCGTCGCTGAGCTGGGCGAGCTGCAGGAACTGGCGCCCGTTCAGCGGGATCTGCTCGACCTCGCGGTTCTCGATGACGTCGCTGATCTCGGCCGTGGTCCTCTGCAGCAGGGGTGTGGCGGCCGTCACGGTCACTTCCTCCGTGATCTGGCCGAGGTCGAGGCTGAACTCGAGGTCGAGCGTACGGCCTATCTCGACCACGATGCCGGTCTGGACGACGCGCCGGAAGCCGGGCAGCTCGGCCGCCACCTCCCAGTCCCCGATCGGCAGCGACCCCATGAAGAACCGGCCGTCGGCCGCGGTCACCCGGTGGATCTCGAACTCCGTGGCGAGATGCGTGGCGACCACCTCCGCCCCCGGCAGCACGCCTCCCGACTCGTCACGCACGATCCCGACCAGCTCGCCGGTGTTGGACTGCCCGGCCGCGGGCAGCACGGTCGCCGGCAGCAACCCGAGAACGGCCGCGATGCGGGCGAGTACCGGCAGCGCTCGCGACGCGGCACGTCGTCTTCGATCGTCCCGGATCGGGTTCCCCGTACCCGAGACGTACCTGCTGTCCTTCACCGGGGCTGTCGCTCTCGCATCGATCATCCGCCCACGAGTGTAACGAATGCCCCCGCGCCGTGCGGGTGAGCCGTCCAATCCGACGCGGTCCCTAGCCCGCCGTTCGTCGCCTTTGGCTCCGCTCGGCGCCCAACCCAATCCTTCAGGAGTCCGCGCCGTTCTACGGCGCAGACTCCTGGCGCGCAAGCTCCAGGACGTGCTCCGCCGCGCGGCGGCTCGCGCCCACCGCGCCCAGCTTCTCCCGCACCCGGCCCAGCGCCGCACGCGTCCGGGCCGCGAGGTCCGCATCGGTGAGGAAGCGCACCACCTCGTCGGCAACCGCGGCCGGCGTCAACGCGTTCTGCAACAACTCCGGCACGATCTGCTCTCCGGCGATGAGGTTCACCATGCCCGCGTTGCGGACGTGGGAGAAGGCGCGCACAACGTGATACGTCAGCGCAGACAAACGGTAGACGATGACCATGGGACGTCCGTGGATGGCAGTCTGCACGGTCGCCGTCCCGGAGGCGGTCACCACCGCGTCGGACGCCGCGAGCACGTCGTCCGCGCGCCCCTCGACGATGGCGGCGGCGCCGTCCGCCGTCAGGGGCCGCATCGGCGCCAGGAGCTCGTCGTCGAGGTGCGGCGCACGGGCCACCACGAACTGCACCCGGGGCACGCGATCGCGGACGAGCGCCGCCCCGGCCGCGAGGTCGGGCAGGATCGCGCGCAACTCGTTCGGCCGGCTCCCCGGCAGCAGGGCGACGGTCGGCGCCTGCGGATTCAGACCGAGCGAGCGGAGCAGCGGCTCGCGCGCCGCGGTGGCCGCCGTCAGCTCGAGCAGGGGATGGCCGACGAAACGCACCGGGATCCGCGCGTCGCGATAGAGCGCCGCCTCGAACGGGAAGATGACCAGGGCCAGGTCGACGAACCCTCGCATCGCCCGGAGGCGCCCGCGCCGCCACGCCCACACCTGGGGACCGATGTAGTAGACCACGGGCACCCCGAGGCGCCGCATGGCCGCGGCCACGCGGAAGTTGATCTCGGGGAAATCGACGGCGACGAACACGTCGGGCCGATCCGCGCGGGCGCGGGCCACGAGCCGGCGGTAGGTGGCGTACGATCGCGGCACGACCGCCAGCGCCTCCGAGAGTCCGGTGACCGTCAGTCCGCGGTAGTCGGCGACGAGCTCGCCTCCGCCCTCCCGGAGCCGCTCGCCGCCGAGCCCGAAGATCCGCGATTCCGAATCGATCGCGCGAATCTCGCGCGCCAGCGCCCCCGCATAGAGATCGCCGGACGGCTCCCCGCACGCGATCAGCACCTTGGGCACGCGGCGAGGCCGG
>JAPOWL010000627.1:0-1730 GCA_026707615.1 Acidobacteriota bacterium
GGGCGGCTAAGGAACGACCGACCCCAACACGAACCCGCCCCCGTGCCCCCCCCCCCCCCCGCCCACCCGGCCGCCGGTCCTTGACCGGCGGCCGGACCGGGAAAAATTGCGCGCGCTATGCGCGCTTTTTGTTTGCCCCGCTATGCGGGGCAACGACGAAGACCACGCCCGGCAAGGGGCCGCCACGAACCTCCCCAGGGAAAAGGAGAACGCGAATGACCGAGGTGACTCGACCTGCGGCAGGCGCCGGCGCGCGCCGAGCTGCTGCTGGCCGCCGACTTCTGGCGGCAGGCCGCAGGCCGCCCGATCCACAGCCGACTCGAGAGCGAGGACGGCGGCGGCGAGCCCGGGCCGAGGCTGAAGCTCGGCACGCTGAGCGACGCCGAGCTACTGACGATCGCCAACAGCAACCGTCCGACGACCCGCTGAACCACCGGGCGCACGCGCCCAACCCAAACCCGCATACCCGAATTCCCGCGTAACGCACGCGAAGCGTGCGCGCGCCCCGCCACCAGCCCGCGGGGATCGCCGTCGACGCGTCGACCCCGACCACCCACTCGACCTCCCGTAGGAACACCGCCCGGCCACTCGGCGCGGGCGGCGGGTCGGTCCCGTCCGCCGCACAGCCCCGAAGAGAGGAGAACCATGTCCGAACGAACCGTTCAGCGGGTCGGCGCCAAGGTCGTCGTCCGCTCCATCGACAACGCCGGCTGCACCATGCGGGCGTTGACCGTCACGTCCAAGCTGCGGCTGCAGGGCTCGGCCCTCGCCGCCGCGCTCGCGAGGCCCGACGTCGTGTCCGCGCTGGCCGACGTCAGCTGGCGCACCGGCGCCGGGCACGTCACCGGCGTGTCGGTCGTCTGCGGCGAGCCCGAGCCCGAGCTGACCTCGCTGCCGGCAGCCGCCACCGGCGCACCAGCCGAGGGCGAGGTGGTCTGGCAGGGCAGCGACGGCGCCCTCGACCAGGACCTCGACGAGTTCATGCCCGAGGGGCCGCAACGGGCGCGCCTCGACTGGAAGGACCTCGCCAAGTTCGCTCCGGACGGTGGTGACGATCCGCGCGCGACGCCGATACCGGCGGACCGGGTAACGCTCAGACGCCCGGGCCGGGTGTCCAGCCGGCGAGGTTTCTTTCGCCCGCCGCTCCCGGTCGACACCGTCGCGCGCATCTTCGAGCTCCGCAACGAGGGCCTCAGCTTCAAGAAGATCGGCAAGGCCCTCGGCATCGCGGCGTGGACCGTCTCGCGCTACGTCCGCAGTTTCGAGGAGGGAGACCGATGACGAGCGAAGTGCAGCACCCCCGGTGCGGCCGGTAAGACGCGCTGACGGCGAGCCGGGACCCGCTCGACAACCTGCTCGACGAGGCGGCGGAGAAAGGAAGCTGACGCGGCGCGAGGCGCTGGCGATGCTCGGCGAGCGGCAGGTCGCCCGCCCGCACGAACGCCGGGTTCCGTCAACGCGCCAGCGCGCGATCTGCCCACGGCGCCGCGCGCGCATCACCTGGAGAATCAACGCCCGCGGGGAAGACCGCTGACCGCGGCAACGCGCGAGCCGACTTGCACGACTGCTCGTGCGAGCTGATGATCGACCCGATGGCCACCGGTGCCATCAACGACCGCCCGCGGATCCGCGCCACCCCCGCGGGCGGGAGGCTCCTTCCGGGGGGGGGGGGCCGCCGCGCGCGCGCCGCGCCTCCGGCGGCCGGGGCGACCCGGCCGGACGCTGCGGCG
>JAPOWL010000627.1:1740-5203 GCA_026707615.1 Acidobacteriota bacterium
CCACCCCACTGGACGACACGACCAGACGAGCCCCAACAACCGCGGACAACACATCGGCACCCGCCACCCCGGCCGCGACTCAGGTGGCTACGCCCTACGGCTCAACGCCCCCGCCGCACCCGCGCGACCAGCGGGAGCCGTGCGTTTGCGGCGACCGCAGAGCCGGTCAACGGGTAGGCACGCGGCCGGTCACGAACGCCGCCCATCGGTCCTTCAGACGCGACGCTGGTCGAACAGATCGCTGCGCCCGTAACTCCGCAGCCGACGCCGTGACGGCGTGGATCGCCGAGACGAGCCGCCGGGCATACCGCTTCTCGACGACGTCGCCGATCCCTGCCTGGTGTGGCGCGCACGACGAACGCCGCCGACACACGGCTTCCGCTCGCGTCGCTGCGCGCCGGGCTCCGGGCCGGTCAGGGCTGGCGCTGGCCGCTACGCCGCTGCTCGCCGCAACCGGCGCAACTGATCGGCCGGTCGTCGTCTGTGAACGCCAGCCGATAGTAGGCCCAGCCGCGCGTGTCGCTGGTCTCAAGCAGGATGCTGAACGTCTGCTGCGCGCCAGCCGGGAAGGTGGCGGCGGGCCGAACGTAGTCGAACTCCTGAGCCACCAGCAGGTTCGCCGCGTCGTAGAACCGCGCCCACACCTTCGGAAACCCGCCGAAGCTCATCGACCCGCTGTTGCGGATGGTTCCCTTCACGTAGCGGAACGTGCCCGGGCCGCTGGCCTCCAGGCGCACGTTGGCCACCGTGACGTGCTCGCCCGGCCGCCAGTCGACCCCGAGGATGCGGTCGATGCATCGGCGGAGCTCGGCGATGTGCAGCGGCTTGACCGGCGTGTCCGCCGCGTCGATCGGATGGTCCGTCCAGGGCGGGCAGGAGACGTCCACGCGCGGCAGGACCTGCCGCGTAAGGATCTGGCGGATCTCGCTCACGTGGCTGGCCGGGACCGGCGCACCGCGCGGGCCGGGGCTCGCCGCCTGCGGCCCGAGGCCCTGCGCCGCACCCAGTCCGCCCGCCGCGGCGAGCAGCAACCCGGTGACCATCAGCGTACGCATCGCATCGTCCCCGTCAGCAGAAGGTGGGCCGCGGTCCTGCAGCGGCAGCGGACGGCGTAGGCGGCCCGGCCTGTGCAAAGGCAAAGCGGTGCCTGATGCGGATGCCGAGCAGGTGCACGTCGGCATAGGCCCGGTGGCCGACCCAGGTGCGGGTGCGGCGGAAGATCCCGGTCCGCACGGCGAGACAGCGGATGCAGAAACACCGGCGGGGATTGATGCCGGCAAGTCGGCACAGCACGCGCACGGGGCGGCCGAACGGGCCGTTCAGGAGGCGTCGATAGGCAGAAGCATGCATGATTGCCCTCCTTCTCTTACAAGAGGGCTTGAGGTGGCAGATCATTACAGGCTGTCGCGCACGGCGGCTCGGCAGGCGCCGACATTGGCCTCACCTTCAACCTGCCGCTCGTTCGCCTGAGTCGTCTCCGTTGCCGCGCAGAGCGCTCCACGGGGCCGCTGTCCGGAGGTCGTTCAGATTGGACGACGGGTTGGCGCCAGATAGGACCGTCCACTCGTCCATCAGCCGCCTCCGGCAGTTCCGCGCGGGACGGACCGTGACGGCCAGCGCCAACCTAGCAGCCTGTGCAGCTCTTCGCGGTCCGGCGCTGCCAACGCCACGTCGCAGATCGCGTACATCATCGCCAGGCCGAACACCACGCCGAACAGGAACCACAGAAAATCCATCGTTTCTCCCCGTCGCACCTTGCCGGCAGCGCGTCATCGAGTCTATCGGACGCTCGGAGCCCGACCCGCAGGGCCGGGAACAATCGGGACCTCGCTGGCGGACGGCCGGCGAGCGAGCGTGCGGCATCGTCAGACGTGGCGCCGCGTTACACGATCCAGCCGTTCACCTCGGGGCGACGAGCTCGTCGAGCGTCGCGGCGTCGGTCGTCTCGCCGCACTCGACGCTGGCGGCCGCGGCCTGGTCCGCGGCGACGATCCACCGGAGGCCGCGCGTCTCTGCGGCGTGAGCGATGGTGGTCATGCCGCCGGCGCTGATGCACCGCACGCCGGCCTTCTCGTTCGCGGCGTAGGGGTCGAGGTCGCCGACGGCCGGCGAAACCGACCCGGATCCGCCCGCGGCCGATCCCCACGCCGCCACCTACGACGAGATCGCCTACCAGCTCACCGACGGGTACTGGCAGTGGTCGGCCGAGGAGTACGGGGGCTTCGATGGCCGCCGCGCCTTCGACGTCGCGTCCGGCGGCACGCTGACGGCCGACGTCACCGCGCTCACCCCGGAGGGTCAGCAGCTCGCGCGCTGGGCGCTCAACGCCTGGACCAACGTCACGGGCATCGAGTTCGAGCTCGTGACCGGCGATGCGCACATCACGTTCGACGATGACGAGCCCGGCGCCTTCGCCAGAACGACCGAGCTCAACGGGGAGATAAGGACGACTACTCCCCAACGACTACTCCCACCTACGCAGTCGACGCCAAGTTCCTGAACGACTCCTGGCAGGTGTCCGTCATGTCGTACTTCGACCAGACGGACAACACCTACACCGACGCCAGCTACGCTTTCGCCGTCACGCCGATGATCGCGGACATCATCGCGATCCAGAACCTCTACGGCTTCGTCGTCGTCAACCCCGGCGACACCGTGTACGGCTGCGAGAGCAACGTGGGCGGCTACCTTGGCCAGCTCTTCGGGGCGATGAGTGGTGAACAGCCGGACGCCGACGCCTACGCAGGCGGGGACGTCGCGTTGACGATCCACGACAGCGGTGGCAGCGACACGCTCGACCTGCGGTGGGATCGTGACAACCAGCGGGTCGACCTGCGCCCCGAAGGTATCTCGGACGTCCTGGGCCTGACCGGGAATCTGAGCATCGCACGGGGCACGTTCATCGAGACCTATGCCGCGGGAATCGGGGACGATACGGTAGGCAACGATGCCAACAACCTGCTACGGGGCAACCGCGGCGACGACGCCCTCACGGGTGGGGCCGGCGACGACGTGTTGGAGGGCGGCCCTGGGAGCGACCGCCTCGAAGGCGGCGAGGGCACCGATACCGCGTACTACGTGTGGTCGAACGAGGGGGTCCACGTGGACCTCGACGCCGGCACGGCCGCGGGGGGCGATGCCCAGGGCGACTCGATGAGCGGCATCGAGCGACTGGATGGTTTCATCGCACAGCGACACGCTCACAGGCGACGGCGGTACCAACACGTTATGGGGCAACGGGGGCGACGACCATCTGGCAGGCCTCGGGGGAAACGACCAGCTCGACGGGGGTACCGGCGACGACGTGCTCGTGGGCGGCAGCGGAGACGACACGTTCGTCTTCGGCGGCGAGTCGGACGGCAACGACGTGATCCGCGACTTCCGCGACGACCGCTCCCCTGCTGGTGAGCAGGACCTGATCGCGCTGCCCCACAGCCTCTCGTTCTCCTCCCTTACGATGACG
>JAPOWL010000562.1 GCA_026707615.1 Acidobacteriota bacterium
GCACGATCACCTGGAAGGAGGCGGCCCAGATCGACTGGGGCACCATCCTCCTCTTCGGCGGCGGGCTGGCCCTCGGCACCCTGTCGGCGGCGACCGGCCTGGCCCAGGTGGTGGGCGAGGGGATCACCAGTCTCGTGCCGGCGGAACGCGTCGCGCTGACCTTCGCCGCCGCCCTGTTCACGGTCCTGCTCTCGGAGACGATGTCGAACACGGCAGCGACCAACATCTCCGTGCCGATCATCATCTCCATCGCCCAGGCCGCGGGCGTCGACCCGGTCGTCCCGGTCGTCGCGGCCGGCCTGTCGGCGTCGGTGGCCGCGATGCTGCCGGTCTCGACCCCGCCGAACGCCATCGTCTACGCCTCGGGCAAGATCCCCATCACGAGCATGATCAAGTACGGCATCGTCATGGACATCGTGGCCGTCGTCACGGTCCCGACGATGGTCCTGCTGCTCATGTGAGCCCGCCACCGGCGCGGTTCCTGCCACGTATCACGCGGAGGGAGACAGCCCGTCGTTCTTCCCGCGATGCGGAAGGCGGGGGCCGGTTGCGGCGCGGGCGGCTTGGGACCGGCCGCCCCGAAGCCGGCGCTGAAGTCAGTGCCGAAGGCCGGTCCAGGGAGTGAGGCGGAGGGCCGGGTCCGGGGGAGGGGCGCTTCGGGCGGGCGGGTCGGCTACTCCCGGGATGTCGACAGCGGGCGCGCCGCGGTGGCCGGCGGGGGCGTGGCGAGAGCGGGGCGGCGAACGCGCCTCCGCCCCCCGATCCGGCGATTGCGTTCGGTGCCGCGCGAGCCGCCGGTTGCGCCGCCGCCTCGCGGCCACGGCGCAACCGGAGCGATCGTCGCGGGAGCCCTGTAGCGCGAGCTCCCGCCGGGTGCCGAAGCCTCCCGATCCATCCCGACCCGGCGGTCGCGTTGGGAGTCTGCGCGGGCAGGAACCGGACTTCTACGGGGCGTCTTCGACGATGATGATGCCCTCGAGGTCGTCGACGCCGGTCGGCAGCTCCGTGTCGCCGGCGGGGAAGTCGTTGACCTTCAACATGTAGGCGACGATGTCGGCGTAGGCCCGTGGGCTGAGGCTGGCCGGCGCGCCCTGCGGCATGGTCGTCCGGATGGCGACGAGCATGTCGCCCACCGAAAGGTCGCTCCACCGGAAGTGGAACGGCGCGCCGATGAGCGCCGGAGCGATGCCGTCCCCGAGCAGGTCTTCGAGGTGGCACTGCGAGCATTCCTGCTCGTAGGTGGCCATGCCGCGCGTCGCCTGCTCCTCGGTGTAGACGCCGTCCCAGACCGTGCGCTCCTGCGCCGCGGTGCCGCTCCAGGCCGCCCCCGCGACGAGAAGCGCGAGCGCCGCCACCGCGACCGTACCATTCCATCGACCGAGCCGTCGTGCCTTCATTTGCACCCTCGCGTTGTCTGGACCCCTGGTGAATCGCCGCCCCGCGGGCGGGGCCGGGGGCGGTCGCCCGCCGGCCGACCGCACACTATATCGTACGCCGGCGGCGGGCCCTGCGGCGCCGGTGCGCCCGTGCGGCGCATGGGGAGTCTGCGCGGGCACGGAGTCGTGCGTTGGCGTTCTGGGGCGCAAGCTCCTAGCGTCCGTCGATGAGGTTGCCCAGGCCGCCGAGGTGGTCGAGCACGGACCCCTCGCCCTGCCGTCGTCCGCCGGTCTGCGGCGCCGCCTGGTAGATGCGGTCGGCCAGCCGGCTGAGCGGCAGCGACTGCAGCCAGACCCGGCCGGGACCGGAGAGCGTCGCGAAGAAGATGCCCTCGCCCCCGAACAGCGCGGTCTTGATCCCCCCGACGAACTGCACGTCGTAGCTGACCCTCGGTTCGAGGGCCACGAGGCAGCCGGTGTCGACGCGCAACGTCTCGCCGGCGGCGAGCTCGACCAGCTTGACGGACCCGCCGGCGTGCACGAACGTGAGTCCGTCGCCCTCGAGCCGTTGCATGATGAAGCCCTCGCCGCCGAACAGGCCCACGCCGATCTTCTTCTGGAAGGCGATGCCGATCGACACGCCCTTGGCGGCGCAGAGGAAGGCGTCCCGCTGGCAGACCAGCTCGCCGCCGAGCGCGGCCAGATCCATCGGCAGGATCTTGCCCGCGTACGGTGCGGTGAACGCGACGCGGTGCAGGCCGGGGCCCTCGTTCGTGAACACCGTCATGAACAGGCTCTCGCCGGTGAGCAGCCGCTTGCCGGCGCCCAGAAGCGTCCCGACGATGCCCGACTGTTGGCGCTCGCTGCCGTCGCCGAAGACGGTCTCCATGCGGATCCCGGACGTCATGTACATCATCGCTCCGGCCTCGGCGACCGCGCTCTCGCCGGGATCGAGGGCCACCTCGACGAACTGCATCTCCGTGCCCTCGATGCGGAAGTCGATCTCGTGCGCCGTCCGGCCCGGGGGGCTCGGCACCGGCGCGGCGACCGCCGGCACCAGGGCGTCGGCGAGCTGCGGGACCTCGCGCAGCTGCGTCCAGCCGCTCAACCCCGCGGCGAACACGTGGGTCTCGCCGCCGATGCTGCCGTTGCGCAGCATCGATTCGACCTCGGAGCGAGGGATCGGTCCAATCTGATTGCCGTGCGGCGCCACGTACCACTGCTGCTCGCTCATCGGATCCTCCTCCGGTCCGGCCGTCCTCCGTGAGACGGAGCCCGGCTCGCAGTTCCCCTACGGGCCCCCGACGACCAGCAGGGCGAAGATGGCGGCGTTGATCGCGTGCGACGCGAAGCAGAGCGCGCACGCGACGCGGATCACGAACAGCAGCGACCACGTCAGGTAGGCCCCCAGGCCGACGGTGACGAGCGCCGCCGCGAGCCACGCCATCCGCATCCGCGCGTCGTCGAGGGCGCCGCTCGGCGCACCGACGAGCAGGGTGGCGTAGTAGATCTGGCCGAGGAGCGAGTTGGGCACGCCGAAGACCCGGGCCGCCGGGGTGAAGACGATCGACGCGCACGTCGCCTCGCCCAGCCGGCAGAAGGGAGGGATCCAGCGCGCGTCCGGCCGCATCCAGCGGTAGGCGACCGCCGTGAAGTACGACGAGATCAGCAACCCCGCCGCGGCCAGGCCCGCCACGGCCACGGTCAAGGCTCGGTCTCCGTCCCCGCCGGCACGACGTCCCCGAGCCGCCACGCTCCGAGGACCCGCCGGCAGCTGCAGAAGCGGCCGAGGTGGCACGCGGCCAGCTCGGTGGCGGTGAACGCGATCGGCGGCACCGCGCCGCGGTCGAGCGCCCCGACTCCCAACGTGACGTGCGGTTCGAAGCGGTCGCCCGCCGCCCGGGTGCGAAAGCGCGTGACCCACTCGATGTCCCCGCCGCGGGGCGGCTCGCCGTCCGCGACGAAGGCCCCGGCGAGCGCGTCGCCGGCGACGCCCGACCCGCCCGCCGGCGGCGTGGCGTGGGGCGCGAGGCAGGCCAGGAGGCGATCGTGCAGCGCGCGGAGCGCCGTCCCTCCCTCGACCGAGAGGCTGGTGGTCGTGCGGCCACGCTGCAACCCCGTGCCCCGGAGCGCGAGCGGCGGCGTTCGGGTGGCGACGCGGCCCAGCCGCGGGAGGACGACGGGCATGTCGGCGTCGCGGACGAACTGCTGCACGAGCGTGACGTGCGGCAGGTGGGTCGCGTCGAAGGCGAAGCCCGCCGGCGGAGCCTGGAGTCGAGCGTTCAGTCGGCCGACGGCGCGGGCCGCGGGGGCGGGGAGCAGGAGCGCGACGTCGAGCGCGAGGAGCCGCGCCATGCTGACGGCTGCCCCTACGCCCGGGCCGCGCGGACGGGTCGGCCGCAGGGGCCGGCCGCCGCCCGCTCGCGGGGCGCCCGCACCGGTCGCCACCCGTCCCGCAGCAGCTCGGCCTGGATTGCGATCGTACCGAGATAGCGGGCGGAGTAGTCGGGGAAGTCGTGCACGACCCGCCGGCCGTCCGGATGGCGGACGACGAGGCGGTGGCCCCGCAGGGCCGGAGCCGTGCGCACGGTGAGACGCTCCGCCCGGCCGAACCTTCGTCTCGCGAAGTGAACCATCTCTGGGAGACGTATCGGCCGCCGCCCGCAGGGCTTCAGGGGCCGGCGGGAGGGGGCCGGCAACGCACCCGGGGGAGTGGTGCCGCTCACCGGGTGAGGGGCGTCGTCCGGTACGGCCGGAGGTGCCACTCGAGGAACGTCCAGATCCGGTTCCACGAGTCGCGCTGGTGCGGGCTGTCCACCCTCCGATACCCGTTCTCGCGGTCGACGCGGCGGTTGAAGCGGTGTCCGCCCCCGAACTCGTCGACGGGCGGGTCGCGGTAGATGCGCGTCTCCGCGAGGTCCGGCTTCAGGTACTCGAGGGCGTGGATGAGCTGCTGCGACTCGACGAAGTTGACGTCCCGGTCGTTGTCCGCGACGTGCACCAGGAGCGGGGTCCGGAGGCGGTCGACGTGGTAGAGCGGCGAGCGCTCGACGTACACGTTCCGCCGCGCATAGACCGGACCGCCGATGCGCGGCTGCTTGACGAAGTGGCGGGCGTAGCGGGGGCCCTTGTAGGACAGGCGGAAGACCAGGTTGGTGACCGGGACGAGGGCCGCCGCGGCCCGGAACGACGTCTGGTCGCGGAAGACCGAGTGGAGCGCGATGAAGCCCCCGTGGCTCCACCCGATCACGCCCACCCGCGCCGGATCGACGTGCGGGAGCTCGGCCCGCAGGTAGTCCAGGGCCGTCAGGCAGTCGTCTACCTCGTAGCCTCCGTAGTCGATCGCCTCGTGGTGGCGTCGCCCGTAGCCCGTGCTGCCGCGGTACTCCGGCGCCAGCACGACGTAGCCGCGGTCGACCGCTTCCCGGACGAACGGGAAATACGACGGATCGAAGTCGCCGTGCACCCCGCCGTGGATCCAGAGGAGCGCCGGGTGGCCCCGGTCCCCGCGCAGCTCGAGCGGCTCGAACAGGTAGAAGGGAATGTCGATATCGCCGATGCGGCTGCGGTAGCTGAGCTTGCGGACCCGGAGGACGCCATCGCTCAGTGCCTGCAGGGTGCGATCGCGGCGGAGCTTGCGCGCCCGGTCGAGCTCGTACCGGTCGACGTCGGACTGCCGGGCGGCCGGCTCCGGGGAGGTGCCCGCCGGCGCCGCCGCCGCGACGCCGAGGATGCCGGGGCAGACGACCACGACGACGGCCACGGCCGCGCGCGCCGCCAACCCGTCGCAGGCTCCGGGTCGGCCCCAGCCCCACCGTCCCAGGA
>JAPOWL010000207.1 GCA_026707615.1 Acidobacteriota bacterium
CGAAGTCGTCCAGCCGCTTGCCGGTGACGGCGTTGAGGCCGATCAGGTGGTAGCCGGGGGTGACGTAGAAGATCTTTCCGTCGCCGCCGTCGTCCAGGTATGTGAGGCCCCGCCCCGACAGCCGCCGTGGCGCCGCCGCGCCCCGCTCGCCCTCGTCGTAGCGATGGAACCAGAGGATCTCGCCGGTGGCCGCGTCGAGTGCGACCGCCGCCCGCCGCGTGCCCGCCGTCGTGTACAGGACGCCGATGACCATCAGCGGGGTGGACTGCAGGCGGAACTCCGGATTCGGTCCGAAGTTGTCAGTGTTGAAGGACCAGGCCACCTCCAGATCGTTGAAGTTGTCGCCGTTGATCTCGTCGAGAGGCGAGTATCGAGTGTGGGCCAGGTCTCCGCCGTAGCTCGGCCACTCCCCGTTCCGGGTGCCCTCCTCTTGCGCCGCGAGGCCGGTGGCCGCCGCCGCGAGGCAGGCGACCAGCGCCATGGTCCAGCCGTATCGGAAGCGGACGTATCGCATTCGGGATCCTCCGTGTTGCCGCAACACGAAAGCATACAGTGCCCCCGCCGGCGTCGGCCAGATGGGAGTGGCTCGGTGCGATCCGGGCTGGAGACGCTACCGCCGGATGCGTCCCGTTTCGGAGTAGCATGAGAACCCCGCGGCGGCCGGTGAGGAATCCGCGCCGACAAGTCGACTCCTGCGCGGACGATTCCGAGCCGGGAGTCTGCGGCGGCGGAACAGGGCGCGGCGCAGACCACGTCAGGGTCCAACGCGGCGAGCAACCCGGGAGGACAGGATGCAGAGATCGAAGCTCGTGCGGACCGTAGCCATCGCGTTCGTGCTGGCGGCGCTGGCCACCGCGGCCGCGGCGCAGGAACGGACGCTGCGGACGGTGGAGTTCTTCAGCCCCGCCGTCGACCGGACCATGAAGTACAACGTCCTGCTCCCGGACGACTACGACGTGTCGACCGAGCGCTACCCGGTGCTGTACCTGTTGCACGGCCTGACGCAGAACTACACGACCTGGGGGCTTGCGAACGGCGCGCCGTTCTACGCGGGTCTCTACGACGACCTGATCGTCGTCATGCCCGACGTCGGAAACTCCTGGTACGTCAACTGGGCCGAGAGCGAGGATGGGCAGTCGAACGACTGGGAGGACCACGTCGTCCGGGACGTGGTGAGCCACGTCGACTGGAACTTCCGGACCGTCGCGCGCCGCGAGGGGCGGGCGATGACGGGGCTCTCGATGGGCGGGTTCGGAGCCATCACGATGGGGCTGCGCAACCCGGAGCTGTTCATCTCCATCGGCAGCACGAGCGGGGCGCTCGAGTTCGGCCGGCAGGCCGCGGCCCGGATGCGGGGCGAGATGCCGCCCCGGGCGCCGCGCGAGCTCACCCCCGAGCAGGAGGCGCGCCGCCGGCAGCCCAACCCGCTGATCGGGATCGACGGCTTCTCGAGCCAGGTCGAGCGCACGCCGCGCGGCGCGATGTTCACGACCCCCGAGGAGGCCGACGCCTACGACCCGTTCAAGCTGATCGCGCAGATCCCGAAGGGAGACCTGCCGCACATCTACCTGGACTGCGGAACCGAGGACCGCTTGATCGCGGGCGCGCGCGAGCTGGCCGGCTATCTGGCGGAACAGGACATCCCGTTCAACTACATGCAGATGCCCGGCGCGCACAACGCCGCCTACTGGATCGAGGCGATCGGCCACATCATGTCGGTGCAGTACGAGGTGATGCAGCGCGCGCTCGGCCAGCGTCCGTTCGGCCGGGGCCGCGCAACGAACTGACGATCGCGACATCGCCCGCACGCCGACTCCGTGCTCGAAGACCAGCCGGCTCCCGTGGCGCACGGTCTGGACGAGCGCGGCGAGGCCGACGGCTGCGATCAAGAGCGAGGTGGCGACCAGCCAGCGGCCCGGCCGGACGGCGTAGGACATCGCGAGCCGCACCGACGCGAAGAAGGCGAACAGCCATGTCGCGCGGAACGCCCAGTCCGCGTGCGTGGCGGCCAGGGCGGCGCCCGCGGGGGTGAGCGCCGCCGTCCGCCCCGCTTCCACTCCGCTGAAGTAGGCGGCAACGGCGGTCGCCGCCCCCGCGACGTACAGCCAGGTCGCCGCGTTGCGGACCGGCTCGCGCCCTCGCAGCAGCAGGTCGGCCAGGTCGACGGCTCCCGCCGCGGCGAGCAGCGCGATCGGGAAGTGCACGATCAGCGGATGCAGGTTCGGCGCCCAGGCGGGAACGAGCCACATCGCCGCGCCATGCTACATCGGGAGCCCGGCCGGACGGTGTCCGCGCGTCGCGCCCGGGCGCGGCTTCGCCTCCATCCGCCGGGTCGATCGCAACCGCCGGGAGCCGCGGCGGAGGCCCGGGGTGCCCGCGCCGTTCGCACACTGGCGGGAGGAGCGAACCGTCGCGAGCTAGAATATACGCGGTTGCGTAGGGACTCTGCGTCGCCGGCGCGGACCGGCGGGGAGGTTGACGATGCGCACCGTCGCTCTCGTCCTGATCCTCGTCGCGCTCGCCTTCGCCGCGCCGTCCTCGTCGAGTGCCCAGGAGCCCCGGGAGAGGCAGGACGCGGAGGAGCCGGCCGAGGGGGAGGACCCACTCCAGTTCACCGAGGAGATCTCGGTCACCGTCACCGCCCGGAAGCGCGAGGAGGACCTGCAGTCCGTCCCCTTCTCGGTGGTCGCGCCGACCGGGCAGGCGCTGCGCAACCGGGGAGCCCGCGGACTCGAGGACGTCTCGGCGAACGTGGCCGGGTTCTCCGTGCAGAACCTCGGGCCGGGCCAGAGCCAGATCGCGATGCGCGGGGTGTCCGCGGGCCAGATCGTCCGCGACCAGCCGGGCGTCAAGGAGCAGGTCGGCGTCTATCTCGACGAGTCGGTCGTCTCGCTCTCCCTCTTCACGCCGGACATCGACCTGTTCGACATGTCGCGCATCGAGGTGCTGCGCGGTCCGCAGGGCACCCTGTTCGGTTCCGGCTCGCTCTCCGGGACGGTCCGCTACATCACGAACCAGCCCGCGATCGGGGTGCGCGAGGGAGCGGCGGAGATCGGCTTCGGCTCGCTCGACGGCGGCGGTCTCGGCCACAACGCGAAGTTCGCGGTCAACATCCCCCTCGGTCCCGCCGCGGCGGCGCGCGTCACCGCCTGGAACACCGGGATCGGCGGCTTCATGGACGCGGTGCAGCCCGACCTGAGCATCCACGAGAACGTCAACGGCGGTCGCCGCACCGGCGCGCGCGTGGCCCTGCGGCTCCAGCCGAGCGACCGGCTGGCCGTCACTCCGCGCGTCATCTACCAGGACGTGTCGATGCACGGCTGGAACCGGATCGACGCGTACAACGTGCTGGCCAATCCCTTCACCACCACCCGGCCCGCGGTCACCCTGGGCGAGCGGCAGCTCTTCACCCAGATCGACGAGCCGTACACGGACGAGTTCCTGCTGGGCGACATCACGGTCGAGTACGACCTCGGGGCCGTCGCGCTGACCTCGATCACCTCCTTCACCAACCGCGACGTCGAGGTCGTGCGCGACGCCTCCGCGCTGGGCGGCAGCGTCGTCTTCAGCCCGTTCGGGGGGCCCGAGGCCGGCTACACGCTCGACTACCCGCTCGTCGACTCGACCATCGCGCAGGGCTTGACGCAGGAGGTGCGGGTCGCCGGCGGCACGGAGCGCGTGGACTGGCTGGCGGGCGCGTTCTACAGCCGCTCCGAGCGCCAGTACGGGCAGAGCGCGTACGCGAAGGACTTCGTGGCCGTCAACGGCGGCGCGGTCTCGGAGTTCCTGCGCGCGGTCACCGGGATCCCGAATCTCGTCTGGTCCGGATCGCGGACGCTGGCCGGCCACCCGGACACGGAGGAGATCTTCTACTCGGATCTCAACTACGACTTCGAGCAGCTCGCGACGTTCGGGGAGGCGACGCTGGCCCTCACGGACCGCCTCCGGCTGACCGGCGGCCTGCGCTGGTACGACTTCGACGAGCACCGCACGCAGGTCTTCGACGGCCTGTTCGCCGACCCCCTCGGCAGCGAGGGAACGGTCCGCGCTACGGGGATCGCACCCCGGGTGATCGCCAGCTTCGACGTGACGCCGGCCACGCAGCTCAACGCGCAGGTCTCGAAGGGCTTCCGGCTCGGCGGCATCAACGACCCGCTGAACACGCCGATCTGCTCCCCGGCCGACCTCGTGACGTTCGGCGATCGGGGCACCTGGGAGGACGAGGAGCTCTGGAACTACGAGGCCGGCGTGAAGACGACGTTCCTCGGCGGCCGCGGCACGCTCAATGCCTCCGCGTTCTACATGGACATCCGCAACCTGCAGGCGACGGTCACCGCCGGCACCTGCTCGTCCCGCATCATCTTCAACGTCCCCGAGGCCCGGAGCGCGGGGCTGGAGCTCGAGCTGGCCGCGCAGCCGGCGACCTTCTTCGACTTCGCGCTCTCGGCCAGCGTCGCCGACGCCCGGCTGCAGTCGACCGTGACGTCGATCGATGCCGACGGGGCGTCCCGGGTGGTGTCGGGCATCGAGTCCGGCAACCGGCTGCCGACCACGCCCCGGTTCCAGTCCGCCGCGGCGGCCACCTGGCGCTGGCTGGCGGGCGGCGACTGGGTCGGCTACCTCAGCGGGACGTTCCAGCACGTCGGCTCGCGCTTCACGCAGGTCGGCGACCAGGCCGAGGGCTTCGGCACCGTCGACCTCACGGCGCTCACCCCGGCGCTCAGGCCCGGGACCTTCATCGGCGGCCCGCTGACCCGGACCGTCTTCGCCTTCAATCCCGAGCTTCCCGCCTACAACATCCTCAACCTGCGGGTCGGAATCCTCGACGGACGCTGGGACGTCGCCTTCTTCGTCGACAACGTGACCGACGAGCGGGCGCTGCTGGCCCTCGACCAGGAGCGGGGCACGCTGGCCCGCGTCGGGTACCTCACCAACCCGCCGCGGAGCTACGGCGTCAGCACCCGGATCGACTTCTGATTTTGCGATAATGCAGGCATGTCAGGTCATTCCAAGTGGGCGTCGATCAAGCACAAGAAAGGGGTCGCCGACGCCCGCCGCGGCAAGCTCTTCACGCGCATCATCAAGGAGCTGACCGTGGCCGCGCGCGACGGTGGCGGCGACCCGACCATGACCCCCCGCCTCAGGACCGTCATCGCCGACGCCAAGGCGGCCAACATGCC
>JAPOWL010000426.1:0-3851 GCA_026707615.1 Acidobacteriota bacterium
CGAAGCCTCGCGACTGGGAGTCGAGGACCGCGTCGCCCTGCACGCCGTAGCCGTTCACGGAGAAGACGTAGGCGCGCTGCTGATCGAGGAACGGATCGAAGTAGACGGTGAGCGTGTCGTCGGCGAACGTCTGGTCGCGGTCCGAGCGGTTGGCGCGGATGTCGGCCGGGTTCGAGTAGTGGGCGTACACGCCGAGGTAGATGTTCTGGGTGTCGTAGGCCAGGTAGACCTCGGTCTGCTCGGTGGCCGGCGCCCCGTCGAGGGGCGTCTGCTGCACGAAGTCCGTGATGACCGTCGCGTCGCGCCAGACGGCGTCGTCGAGCCGGCCGTCGATCCGCGGCGGCGTGTTGGTGCGGGCTGGACGCACGCTGGGGCGGCCGGTCAGGATGCCGGCCGAGCTGGCCACGCCGAAGCCGCCCACGCCGCCGGTCGGGGGGCGCATCGCCGCGGCAGCGGACGGCGGCCCTGCCGCGCCGCCGGTCGGGGGCCGCGCCGCGACGCCGGGCGGCGCCCCGCGCCGAGGCCGCCCCGGCTCGCTCTCCAGTGCCGGCGCCTCCGGGGCGGGGGCGATGCGGCCCGCCGTTCCCGGCATGACGAGCGGTCCCGGCTCCATCCCGGCCCGGGTCTCGCCGGTCGCCGGCGGCTCCGGCGCCAGCTCCGCCACCAGCTCCCCCTCCGCCACGCGACGTCCTCCGGCCGCTGCGCCGCCGAGCGGTCGCGGCTCGGGCTCCGGGAACGTCGCCGCCGGCCGTTCCGCCAGCGCGACCCGACCGGAGGCCCCCGCGGGGTCGCCGTCCGTCAGCAGGCCGGCCGCGATCCGGTCCTGCAGGGCGAAGAGCTCGCCGGTGGCGCCGTCCGCCCGCACGGCGCGCCGCACCGCTCCGGTGCCGACGTCGACGAGCCGCGCCGTGATCCGCAGCCGCTCGCCCAGGCGCTGGTAGCCGCCGGTCACCACCCAGCGCGCCCCGAGGGCGCGGCCGAGCGACAGGATGCCGGCCGGCGAAGCGTCCGGTCCGGCCCCCGCCGAATCCGGCCCCGATGCCCCCGGTCCGACGACGGTCAGGCCGGCGGCGTCGAAGTCGGTCGCCACGGTCTCCGCGATGCCCTCACCCAGCCAGTCGTCCGCCGGATCCTGGGTGACGTTGGCGAAGGTGGAGATCGCCACGAGGCCCCCGACGTGGTCGGGCGCCTCGGCCGCGGCCTGCGCGCCGGCGGCGACCGGGACGGCGGCGACGGCCAGGGCGCAGCACGTCAAGAAGGGCAGCAGCGTACGCCCCGCGAGACGGAAGACCCGCCTGCCCGCCGCCACCCGTCTGCCGTGTGTCCTCATGGCCGCTGTCCCCGGCGCCGCTCCGTACGCCGCCCGGTGCCGCTCCGTACGCCGCCCGGCGCCGTTCCGCCCGGTGCCGCTTCGCTCCCCCGGGAGTCGGCTCCGCAGAAGCTCCGGCGCAGCCGGTTGCGCCCGCGCGGACTTCCACGCGCCCGTCAGGGCGCGCTGGCGCACCGTCCCGAAGCGCGCTAGCGCACCGTCCCGAAGAAGGTGCGCAGGTCCTCGACGAAGAGCTCCGGCTGCTCCATGGCCGCGAAGTGCCCGCCGCGGGGCATCTCGGTCCAGTGGGTGATGTTGAAGGCCGCCTCGGCCCACGCGCGCGGCGTGATGAAGAGCTCGTAGGGGAAGATGGCGGCCCCGGTCGGGACCTCCACGCGCCCGAGCCCCGTGGTCGCGCCCCCGGCCTCGTAGTAGAGGCGGGCCGACGAGGTGGCCGTCTCGGTCACCCAGTAGATCATGACGTTGGTGAGCAGCTCGTCGCGCGTGAAGACCGATTCCGGGTCGCCGTTGCAGTCGCACCAGGCCCGGAACTTCTCGACGATCCAGGCCGCCTGGCCCGCCGGCGAGTCGTTCAGCCCGTAGCCGACGGTCTGCGGCTTCGTACCCTGAATCTGCGCGTAGCCGTTCTCGTCCGTGTTGTAGAACGAGAGCCGGGCCTCGGAGCGCGCGAGCTCCTCCGGCGGGACGCCGGCCGTCGGATCCTCCACCCCCGCGGGCGGCTGCGCCACCAGCATGTTCAGGTGCAGGCCCGCGACCTGCTCCGGGTGCTTGAAGGCGTGCCACGTGCTGACGATGCTGCCCCAGTCGCCGCCCTGCGCGCCGTAGCGCTCGTAGCCCAGCCGCGCCATCAGCTTCGCGTTGACGTCGGCGATCTGCTCGGGGCCGAAGCCCGGCTCCCGCGGCTTGTCGGAGAAGCCGTAGCCGGGCATCGACGGCGCGACGACGTGGAAGGCGTCGGAGGGGTCGCCGCCGTGCGCCGCGGGGTCGGTCAGCGGACCGATCACCTTCAGGAACTCCGCCACCGACCCGGGCCACCCGTGCGTGATGATGAGCGGCAGCGCGCCCTCCACCGGGGACCGCTGGTGGATGAAGTGGATGTCGAGCCCGTCGATCACTGTCTTGTAGTGGTCGAGCTCGTTGAGCCGGCGCTCCGCCGCCCGCCAGTCGAACTCGTCCCGCCAGTAGGCGATGAGGTCGGACACGTAACCCAGCTCCGCCCCGTAGTCCCACCCCACGTCCTCGAGCTGGTCGGGAAGGCGCGTGCGCGCCAGCCGCTCGCGGAGATCGCCGAGCACGGCGTCGGGCACGTCGATCGTGAACGGCCGGATCGCCGTGGGATCCGGCTCGGCCTGCTCCGCCCCCGTTCCGCTGAGGGTGGCGCCCACCACCGCCACGGCAATCGCGCACATGCCGCCTGCCAGTACCTGTCGTCTCACGGATCCCACTCCTTGTTGCACGGTCTCGCACGCCCGGGCGGGCATCGCGCCCAATCCTTCAGGAGTCCGCGCCGTTCCACGGCCCGGACCCTCGCCCGCCGTCCGTCGCCTCGAGGGCTCCGCGCGGCGTCCGACCGATCCTACAGGAGTCCGCGCCGGCGCACGGCGCGGACTCCGGCCCGGTCTCGCACCGGATTCGTACGCGCCGAAAACGTTGGTTCCCGTCACGCGAGTTGAGGTATTGTGTTGCGGACTATCGGCAAGAGGGAGGTTCTGCCATCATGCCCGCACCCCGCTTTCGTCTCCTTTCGTTGGCCGTGATCGTGGCGGCGGCGGTCGGTTTCGCAGCGTCCGCGCCCGCGGCGGCGGCCGAGAGCACCGTCACCTACAACAAGGACATCGCCCCGATCCTCGAGCGGAGCTGCCAGAACTGCCACCGCCCGGAGTCGGTCGCGCCGATGTCGCTCCTCACCTACGAGGAAGCACGTCCCTGGGCGCGTTCGATGAAGTACCGGACGGGCCGCATCGGCAAGCCCGACGTGATGCCGCCCTGGTACATCGAGCGCGACATCGGCATCCAGGACTACAAGGGCGACATCTCCCTGAGCAATGAGGAGATCGCCGCGATCGCCGAGTGGGCCGACAACGGGGCGCCCCGCGGCGAGGCTGTTGACGCGGCTCCCGCGGAGGAGACGGTCGCCGACGCGTCCGGCTGGCAGCTCGGCGAGCCCGACCTGATCCTGAAGTCGCCGTCGATCGAGGTCGCCCCGACCGCCCCCGACTGGTGGGGCCCGATGGGCGAGGTCGAGACCGGCCTGACCGAGGACCGCTACGTGTCCGCGATCGAGATGCGCGAGGTCAGCGACTTCGAGGGCGAGCCGGAGCGCGACACGATCGGCGGCCTCTACGTCATCCACCACCTGGTCATCGTCCCCGTCGGCCCGGACGGCGTCCCGGACCCGAACGACGGCTTCTGGCCGGTCCACGAGGTCGGCCGCAACCCCGACGAGTTCCATCCCGAGTCCGGCAAGCTGCTGCGGGCCGGCTCGAAGATCCTCTTCCCGTCGGCGCACCTGCACTCGAAC
>JAPOWL010000426.1:3861-5159 GCA_026707615.1 Acidobacteriota bacterium
CGAACGGCCGCCACACGCGCGCCCACCTCGAGATCGGCCTGAAGTTCCATCCGGAAGGCTACGAGCCGACCCGCCAGGTGCAGATCATCGGCCCGGCGACGATGGACCTCGACATCAAGCCGATGGAAGCGGACCAGGTGTTCGAGGCGTACACGACGCTGCTCGACCACGCCAGGCTGACCGTCTACGAGCCGCACATGCACGCGGCGGGCGTCCGGATGTGCCTCGACACCATCTGGGCCAACCGGGTCGAGACGCTGAGCTGCGCCGGCTACAACCACAACTGGGTCCGCGTCTACACGTTCGAGGACCACGTGGCGCCGCTGCTGCCGAAGGGCACCATCCTCCGCATCCGGGGCTACTTCGACAACACGCCGACCAACCCGAACGTCTCCGACCCCCGGAACTGGTCCGGACTCGGCCACCGGTCGATCGACAACATGATGATCAACATCGGCCAGGCCGTGTACCTGAATGATGCCGAGTTCGAGGCCGAGGTCGCCAAGCGCAAGGAGCTTCTCGGCGTGAAGCCCGGCGAGCAGGTGCTCGGATGCCCGCTGTGCGGCTATGACGAGTTCCCGCGTTCCGCGTCGCGGCTGACCGACAACGACAACGACTGAGGGGCCATCCATGACGTTGCTGCAATCGACGTGGAGGCGGAAGGCGTGGCGAGCGGCGGCCCTGGCCGCCGTCGTCCTGGCCGTTGCCGCCTCGCCGGCCGGTGCCCAGGCGACTGCTGGGGGCGACACCATCTCGCCGGCCTACGAAGGCTGGGAGCAGAACCGGGACGGCTCGTACAACCTCGTGTTCGGGTACATGAACCGGAACTGGGACGAGCTGGACATTCCGGTCGGCCCGGACAACACCATCGAGCCCGGCGGTCCCGATCGGGGCCAGCCCACGCACTTCCTGCCGCGGCGGAACCGGGTCGTCTTCCGGATCCAGGTGCCGGCCGACTTCGGCGAGGACGACGAGGTGGTCTGGACGATCACCGCCAACGGCTCGACGCAGCGTGCCTACGCCACGCTGCACCCGGACTACTTCCTGAACGACATCGCGATCATGAACAACAACGGCGCCGGCGGGCCGGCCGGCGGCGCCTTCAACATCTTCGGGAATCGGGCGCCGACGCTGGACGTGGTGGGCGGCTCCCGCCGCAGCGCCACCGTGGGCGAGCCGGTCGTGCTGACCGCGCGCGCCAGCGACGACGGCGTCCCGAAGCGGCGCGCCGTGGCGTCGCCGGTCCTGGGCATCGACACGGGTCTGCGCGGCACGCCTGACAGCGCGAGCGGACTGCG
>JAPOWL010000619.1 GCA_026707615.1 Acidobacteriota bacterium
TTCCGTGCCCCGATCCTCGTGTTCGGCTCGCTGAGCGTGAGCGACCTGGACGGGGTGTTCCGGCACCGGTTGACGCCGACCGTCTCGTCGCCCTCGGCCGCGCGCCGGCTCCGGGCCGAGGCGGCGGCGCGCGGATGCCGCCTCGGGGTGCACGTCAAGGTCGACACGGGGATGAACCGGTTCGGGTTCCGCCACGACAACTTGCGGAGGACCATGCCGGCGCTCGGGGCGGGCGACGACGGACCGCTGCGGGTCGAGGCGGTCTACACCCACTTCGCAACCGCGGAGAGCGCCGATCATCCGCTGTTCGAGCGGCAGCGCGGGTGCTTCGAGCACGTGCGGGCCGCCATGCGGGAGCTCGGCCTGCGGGGGGCCTGGTGCCACGCCGCGAACAGCGCCGCGCTGCTTCGCGACCGGCGGACGTGGTACGACGCGGTCCGACCGGGACTGCTGCTCTACGGCGTCGTGCCCCCGCCGATGGAAGCGCACGTCCCCGTCCGCCCGGTGTTGTCGCTGCACAGCCGGGTCGTGGCCGTCAAGGGCATGCGCCCCGGGGAGACGGCCGGCTACGGCGCCCGCTTCGCCGCGCCGCGGGCGATGCGCGCGGCCGTCGTCCCCGCCGGCTACGCCGACGGGCTCGATCTGCGCCTGGCCGGTGAGGCCAGCGGGCTGGGGCGAGGCCGGCGCGCGCCGGTCAGTGCCGTCTCGGTGGCCTCGACGACCATCGACGTGACCGACAGCGACGTGAGCCCGGGCGACCCGGTCGTGATCGTCGGAGAGCAGGACGGGGACTCCATCGACGCGCGCGAGCTCGCACGGGCCATCGGGACGGTGCCGCACGAGATCCTCTGCCGGATGGGGGCCCGGATTGCCCGCGTCCACCAGGGTCTATAATTCTCGGCCCCGCCTGATCATGCCCAAGCCGATGTCGAAGCCGGCCGCGCCGACGGCCTATGTCTGCGGCTCCTGCGGCGCGCGGGCCGGCAAGTGGCACGGACGGTGCCCCGACTGCGGAGCCTGGAACGTGATGGTGGAGGAGCCGGACCGCACGGCCGGCGGCGCTCGGTTCGATCCCGCCGCCGCCGAGCCCGCGCGCCTCTACGCCGAGGTGGATCCGGTCGCCACGGAACGGTTGTCGAGCGGGTTCGCGGAGTTCGACCGGGTGCTGGGCGGCGGAATCGTTCCGGGGTCCGTCGTGCTGCTCGGTGGCGAGCCGGGCATCGGCAAGTCGACGCTCCTGCTGCAGGCCGCAGCCCTGGTGGCGGCCGCGAGCGGCCCCGTGCTCTACGCATCGGGGGAGGAATCCGCGTACCAGATCAAGGATCGCGGCCAGCGCCTGGGCGTCGGCCGGGCGCCCGTCTATCTCCTCGCCGAGACCTGCCTGGAGCGGATCCTCGACGAGGTGGAGCGGCTGCGGCCGGCCCTCCTGATCGTCGACTCGATTCAGACGACCGTCTCGACGGTGCTGCAGTCCGCCCCGGGCAGCATCGGCCAGGTGCGCGAGGCGGCGACACGCCTGCTCTTCGCCGCCAAGCAGCGCAACCTGCCGGTGTTCCTCGTGGGCCACGTCACCCGGGAAGGGAGCCTGGCGGGCCCGAAGGTCCTGGAGCACGTCGTCGACACCGTCCTCTATTTCGAGGGTGAACGGCACCACTCGCAGCGGGTGGTGCGGGCGGTGAAGAACCGGTTCGGGGCCGTGAGCGAGCTCGGCGTCTTCGAGATGACCGGCGCGGGCCTGCTGCCCGTGCCCAGCCCGTCGCGCCTCTTCCTGTCGGAGCGCGCCGCGAGCGTGCCCGGGTCCGCCGTGCTCAGCGCCGTGGAGGGCTCCCGACCCCTGCTGGTCGAGGTGCAGGCGCTGGTGAGCACCGGCGCGTACGGCACGGCCCGTCGGACGGCGAGCGGCATCGACCACAACCGCCTGTCGCTGCTGCTCGCCGTGCTCGAGAAGCGCGCCGGACTCAGCGCCGTCGGCGAGGACGTCTTCGTCAACATCGCCGGCGGGCTGACCGTGAGCGAGCCGGCCGCCGATCTGGGGGTGGTCGCCGCGATTGCATCCAGCCTGCGGGATCGGCGCATCGCGGAAGGGACGGCGGTCTTCGGCGAGGTCGGGCTCGGCGGAGAGGTACGCAGCGCCGGCCGCGCCGAGCTGCGCGTCAGGGAAGCGGCCCAGCTCGGCTTCACCCGTTGCGTGGTGCCGGCCGGCGACGCAGCCCGAACGACGGCGCCGCCGGAGTGCGCGCTCCGAGGCGTGGGGTCGGTCGAGGAGGCTCTGGCGGCGCTCGCGGAGTAGCCCGCGAACCAGCCGTGGTTGGCGCGATGTCCCTGCCTGCCTATCACTGGTGGCGCACCGTCTTCTGGCTCATCCCCCTGATCTCCGTCTACACCATGGCCCTCGGCGCCGTGTCGCTGGCATCGATGCTGGTGGATCGCCGGGGGCACGCCGCGCACCGCTGTGCCCGACTCTGGTCGCGGTGCATCCTCGCGACCACGGGTGTGCGCGTGCAGACGCGGGGGCTCGAGCGGGTCGACCCGCGGCGGTCCTACGTCTTCGTGTCCAACCACCAGAGCATCTACGACTTCCCCATCCTCATCACCTCGCTGCCGTTCCAGTTGCGCATCATCGCGAAGGCCTCGCTCCGGGCCTTCCCGGTCCTGGGCTGGCACCTGCGCTACACCGGTCATCTGCTGATCGACCGCGCCCGGGCCGGGCGGGGCACGCTCAAGCGCGTCGCCGGCCTGATGCGACGCGGCCACTCCCTCATCGTCTTCCCGGAGGGGACGCGGAGCGCAGACGGCACGGTGCTGGACTTCCGGCGCGGGCTCTTCCGGTTGGCCATCGAGGCGGGACTGCCGGTCGTGCCGGTTGCCGTCATCGGCAGCCGACACGTCATGCCGAAGGGCCGCCTGATGACCTGCCCCGGGGCCGTGGCGCTGATCGTTCACGAGCCTCTGTCGACCGCGGGGCTCGATCGAGAGGATGCCCGGGCGCTCGCCGAACGGGCGCACGACATCATCGCCGCCACCGTCCGCGGGGAGGGAGGCCGCGCCGCGCCCGGCGTTCCCGACGGCGCGCCGGGCCGGGGGGCGGCGTGCGCGTAGCGGCGATCGTCGTGGCCGGGGGGCGGGGCGCGCGCATCGGCGGCGACGTCCCGAAGCAGTTCCGGCGGATCGGCGCGCGGACCGTTCTCGAGCACGCCGTGCTTCCGTTCGCGCGGAGCGAGCGCGTCACCGAGGTCGTCGTGGTGCTGCCGCCCGACCCGCCCGAAGAGGCCGCGGCGGCGCTGCGGGCCATCGATCCGGCGCTGCGGCTCGCGGTCGGGGGGGCGCGCCGGCAGGACTCCGTCGCCGCCGGGCTGTCGCAGGTCTCGGCGGGCGCCGACATCGTGCTCGTGCATGATGGCGCTCGACCCTTCTGTTCCGCCGCCCTGATCGCGCGGACCGTGGACGCGGCGGCGGCGTGGGGGGCGGCCGTCCCGGCGCTCGAGGCGAGCGACACCGTCAAGGGCGTTCGCCGTGACGGGGAGGCTCTGTTCGTGCGCGCCACCCTGCCCCGCGACCGCGTGCGGCTGGCCCAGACGCCGCAGGCGTTTCGGCGCGAGGTGCTGGCCGCGGCGGTCGCGTTGGGGCAGGCCGGCGCCGACGCCACGGACGAGGCGGGGCTGGCGGAGCGCGCCGGGCACCGTGTCCGGGTCGTCGCCGGCGAGCCCGGCAACATCAAGATCACGACCCCGGACGACCTGACGCGGGCCGAGGCGCGCGCGCGCTCCGCGGCGGTCCCGCGCATCGGGCTCGGCTACGACAGCCACCGGCTGGCCGAGGGGCGGGCGCTGGTCCTGGGGGGGGTGGTCATCCCCCACCCCCGGGGTCTCGTGGGGCACTCCGATGCGGATGCGGTGTGCCACGCCGTCACGGACGCGCTGCTCGGCGCCGCGGCCGCCGGCGACATCGGGCAGCACTTCCCGGACACGGATCCGCGCTGGCGAGGCGCGTCCAGCGTGGAGCTGCTCGCCCGGGTTGCCGCGCTGGTGCGCGGCCGCGGCCTCGCGGTCGGCAACGTCGACGTGGTGGTGGTCGCGGAGCGGCCGAAGCTGGCCCCGCACGTGGCCGCGATGCGGTCCGCCCTGGCTGCGGCCCTCGGCGTCGACGTGGGCCGGGTCAGCGTCAAGGCGAAGACCGCCGAGGGTCTCGATGCGGTCGGCCGCGAGGAAGCCGTCGCGGTGCACGCCGTCGCTCTCCTGGTGGACCGCGTGTGATGAGGGTCTTCGGGATGAACCCGACGCTCGAGGCGCTGCGCGCCGGCCAGGTCACGGAGATCCGCCTGGGTGAGGGCCGTCGTCGCGGGACCGAAGAGCTGCTCGCCCTGGCGGAGCGGCACGGCGTCCGCGTGCGGCGGGTCGCGCGGCGAGAGATCGATCGGCTCTCGGGGCACGGCGCGCACCAGGGTGTGGTCGCCACCGTGCGCCGGCCGGTCGACTACGCGGTGACCGATCTGCTGGGCGGCTCGGCGCCGCCGCTCATCGTGGTCCTGGACGGCGTGGAGGACCCCCGCAACCTCGGCGCGGTGGCGCGGACCGCCGCCGCGGCGGGAGCGAACGGCATCGTCGTGCAGACGCGCCGGTCGGCCGCGACCACGGGGGCCGCCGTCAAGGCCTCCGCCGGTGTGATCGCGCACGTTCGACTGGCGCCCGTCGTCAACCTCAGCCGCGCGCTCGACGCCCTCAAGGCGGCCGGGGTCTGGGTCGTCGGCCTCGACGGAGGGGCGCGCCGCTCGCTCTACGAGCTGGACCTGCGGGAGCCGACGGCGCTGGTCGTCGGCGCGGAGGGGCGGGGCTTGCGCCGGCTCGTCCGGGAGCGGTGCGACTGGCATGCCGCCCTCCCGATGCGCGGGGAGGTGGCCAGCCTGAACGTGTCCGTGGCGGCGGGCATCGCCCTGTTCGAGGCCGTGCGCCAGCGGGGCGGGCCGGCCCGCCCGCCTCGTCCGGCGGAAGGCGACCGCCCGAAGGCGACCGGCGGAAAGTGAATTGCAGCACCCCCGGGCGCTGTGCTAGGATACCCAATTGGTCCGGCTGGCGTAGCTCAGCCCGGTAGAGCAGCTGATTTGTAATCAGCCGGTCGGGGGTTCGAATCCCTTCGCCAGC
>JAPOWL010000007.1 GCA_026707615.1 Acidobacteriota bacterium
GGCATCCGCACGCCGCAGCCGATCCGCGAGCTCGAGCAGGTGATGCCGCGCGCCTACGCGGAGTTGCGCGCCATCACGACCCGGCTGGAGCAGCACTACAAGGACGTGCAGGACTTCGAGTTCACGATCGAGGACGAGAAGCTCTACATGCTCCAGACCCGCAACGGGAAGCGAACCGGCCACGCCGCGGTGGTCATCGCCACCGATCTGGTCGCCGAGAAGGTCATCGAGCCGGACGACGCGGTGCGGATGGTCGACCCGGACGCGCTGACGCAGCTCCTCGCGCCGGTCTTCGAGCCCGAGGCCTGGGCCGCGCTTCCGGCGGTGACGCGCGGCCTCCCGGCGTCGCCGGGCGCGGCCTGCGGCGAGGTCGTCTTCACCGCGGACGAGGCGGTGCGCTGGGCCGGTCAGGGCCGGGACGTGCTGCTGGTCCGCAAGGAGACGGTGCCGGACGACATCCACGGCATGCACGTCGCGCGGGGCGTCCTGACGGCGACGGGCGGCATGACGTCCCACGCGGCGGTGGTCGGCCGCCAGATGGGGAAGCCGTCGGTGGTCGGGGCGGGCGAGCTGCACGTCTCCGAATCGCAGCGCGTGGTGACCGTCAACGGGCAGCGCTTCGAGCAGGGCGACTACGTGTCGTTCGACGGGTTGACGGGCGAGGTGAAGATCGGCCGGGTGCCGACCCGGCCCAGCGAGATCCTGCAGGTGCTCTCCGGGGAGCTGAGCCAGCGCAAGTCGGACATCTACGGGCGTTTCTCGAAGCTGCTCCGGTGGGCCGACAAGGTCCGCCGCCTCGGCATCCGCGCCAACGCCGATCAGCCGGATCAGGCGGCCACCGCGCACGCCTTCGGCGCGCGGGGCATCGGCCTCTGCCGCACCGAGCACATGTTCTTCGGCGAGGAGCGCATCCCCATCGTCCAGCGCATGATCCTGGCCGAGAGCGAGGCCGAGCGTCGGATGGCGCTCGACCAGCTGCTGCCGATGCAGCGCGAGGACTTCTACGGCGTCTTCCAGGCGATGAAGGGCCAGCCGGTCACCATCCGCCTGATCGACCCTCCGCTGCACGAGTTCCTCCCCAAGCGCGAGGAGCTGATGGTCGAGATCGCCCGCGCGGAGGCGACGGGCGGCGGCGGGGCGCAGCTCGACGAGCGCCGGGCGCTGCTGCGGCGGGTCGAGCAGCTCCACGAGTTCAACCCGATGATGGGCCACCGCGGCGTGCGCCTGGCGATCAGCTACCCGGAGATCGCCGAGATGCAGGCGCGCGCCATCCTGGAGGCGGCCTGCCGGCTGGCGAAGGAAGGGACGCGGGTCGTGCCCGAGATCATGATCCCGCTCGTCGGCCACGTCGGCGAGTTCCGCGAGCAGAAGGCGGTCATCGACCGGGTGGCGGCGGAGACGATGAGCACGGCCGGGGTCAAGGTGAAGTACCTGGTCGGGACGATGATCGAGATCCCGCGCAGCGTGCTCGTCGCGGACGAGATCGCCACCGACGCCGACTTCTTCTCGTTCGGCACCAACGACCTGACCCAGATGGCGTTCGGGTTCTCGCGCGACGACATCGGCAAGTTCCTGAAGGACTACCAGGACCGCGGCATCCTGACCCGCGACCCGTTCGAGACCATCGACACCGAAGGCGTCGGCACGCTGATTCGTATCGGGGTCGAGAAGGGGAAGAGCGTCCGGCCGAAGCTGAAGCTCGGCGTCTGCGGGGAGCACGGCGGCGACCCCGCGTCGATCGATTTCTTCGAGGACGCCGGGCTCGACTACGTCAGCGCGTCGCCGTACCGCGTGCCGACCGCCCGCCTGGCCGCCGCGCAGGCGGCGCTGGCGCGCCGGTAGCCGGGAGGGGCATGGGCAAGATTCACCGGCTCCCCGCCGGGCTTGCCAACCAGATCGCGGCCGGCGAGGTGGTCGAGCGCCCCGCCTCCGTCGTGAAGGAGCTCGTCGAGAACGCCCTCGACGCCGGGGCGACGCGGGTCGCGGTCACCATCGAGGCGGGCGGCAAGGGACTCATCCGCGTCGAGGACGACGGCGAGGGGATGGGCGCCGAGGACGCCGCGCTGGCGCTCGAACGCCACGCGACGAGCAAGCTGGCCGCGGTCGAGGACCTGAGCGCCATCACGACGCACGGGTTCCGCGGCGAGGCGCTGCCGAGCGTCGCGTCGGTCTCCCGGCTGAAGCTGAGGACGCGCGCGCGCGGTGCGGACCACGGTACGCTGGTCCGGGTGGAAGGCGGCGCCGGGGCCGAGGTGCGCGCCGCGGGAGCTCCCGAGGGGACGAGCGTCGAGGTCGCCGATCTCTTCTACAACGTGCCCGCACGCCGGAAGTTCCTCAAGTCCGACGGAGCCGAGGCACGGCAGGTCTCGCGCGTCGTCACCCAGGTCGCCCTGGCGAATCCGGAGATCGGATTCCGCCTGACGAGCGGACGCCGGCAACTGCTCGCCTGCCCGCGGGTGGCGACGCTGGCCGACCGCTTCTTCCAGATCTACGGCGACCGGAGCGACCTCGTCGAGGTGGGGCGGGAGGCGGCGGGGATCCGGCTGACCGGCTACGTGGCGGCGCTCGCCGCCCAGGGCTCCGGGAACGCACCCCAGAACATCTTCGTCAATCGTCGCCCGGTCCGGGATCGCACCTTCGCCCACGCGATCAACCAGGCGTACTCGCGCGCGACGATCAAGCCGCGGCGGCCGGAGGTCCACCTGTTCCTGGACCTGCCGCCGGACCGGGTCGACGTCAACGTCCACCCCACGAAGGCGGAGGTCCGCTTCCTGGAGCAGTCGCTGGTGCACGAGATCCTGCGCCGCGCTCTCCGCGACTCCCTGGGCGAGGCGGAGGGTCCCGAGCTCGGGCTCGGTGCCGCACCGGGGCCCGGGCCCGAGCCGGTGTCGCAGTCGATCCCGGGCGTCGTGGCGGGCCTGCGCGCGGCGAACCCGTGGGCGGCGGAGCGGCCGAGTGGGAGTCGGGACCGTCAATCTCCAGCCGGGGACGGGGACTGGGGGGCTCCGGGAGGGGCCGCGAATGCCGTGCGGGAGATGCTCGCCCCGGATGGCCTGCCCGGCGCCGACCGTCCCGGCGCCGCGGACGGGCAGGACGGTGCGGACGGGTGGGGCAGTGCGGACGGGTGGGGCGCCGCCGACCATCCGGACGGCGGAGCCCCCGCGACCGGCGGCGCCGGGGGGGCGCTGGTTCCACTGGGACAGCTTCGCGATACGTTCATCATCGCGGTCGACAACGACGGGGTCGTGTTCGTCGACCAGCACGTCGCGCACGAGCGGGTCCTCTTCGAGCAGGTGATGGCGCGGCTGAGCGCCGGCCGCCTCGAGAGCCAGCGCCTGCTCGAGCCGCTCCTCGTCGAGCTGCCGCCGCCGCAGCGGGCCGCGCTCGAGACCCACGGCGACGAGCTGGCCAGGCTCGGTTTCGAGGTGGAGCCGTTCGGCGGCGGGAGCGTTCGCGTGGCGGCCACTCCCGCCCTGCTGCCGCGGACCGCCTGCGCCGGCGCCGTCCGCGAGCTGGCGGGAGACCTCGACCGCCTGGGGCGCGACGCCGGGGTCGACGAGGCGCTCCGCCGCATCGCGGCGACCACGGCTTGCCACGCGGCGGTCAAGGCGAACGATCGCCTCACGACGGAGAAGATGACGTACATTCTGGCGGAGCTCCGCCGCACGGCCTACTCCACCGTCTGCCCGCACGGGCGGCCCGTGATGCTGCGGGTGACGCGGGAAGAGCTCGAGCGGCGCTTCGAGCGCGTCTGAGGGTCGCGGCAGCGCTGGCCCAGGCGCGCGGCAGCGCTGGCCCGACCTGGGGCCCGCGGGGTGCGGAACGCCGGCACGGCGGAGATCACCGGCGCGCCCGGGCCGGAGGCACGGAAACGCCCGGGAGGAGGTTCCGATGAAGACGGATCGACGCGACTTCCTGCGATGTCTGGCGGCGGCGACAGGTTCCGTCCTCGCCGGAGGCGCCGCACCGGCCGCGGCGCAGAGCCGCTATCTCTCGGCGGTGACGCTCGGGGACTTCGATCTGTACTACGAGGTCCACGGGACGGGCCGGCCGGTGGTCTTCGCGCACGGGGCGGGCGGCACCCACCTGAGCTGGTGGCAGCAGGTCCCCGTGCTGTCGGAGCACGTGCAGTGCATCACGTTCGACCACCGCGGGTTCGGTTACTCCCGGGAGGCCGACGATGGCCCCGGGCGGGCCGCGTTCGTGGAGGACCTGCGCGGTCTGCTCGACCACCTCGGGATCGAGAGGGCGTCCCTGGTGGGGCAGTCGATGGGCGGCTGGACCTCGCTGGGATTCGCCTCGAAGTACCCGGAACGCGTGGAGGCACTGGTCCTCTGCGACACGCCGGGCGGGTACAGCGACCCGGAGGTCGCGGCGCTGCTGGCCGAGCGCCCGGACGAGGTCGGCGCGTTCGCCGCGTCGTTCGCCGAGCGCGAGCCCCTGCTTGCCTTCCTCTACCGGGAGATCCAGCGCTCGACCCTCGATCGCACGCCGGAGGGCTCCCCGCGGTCGATCCGCGGGCTGCTGGAGGCGACGACCGACATCGCCCCCGTGGTGGAGCACGGGATCCCCACGCTGTTCATCGTCGGTGAGGAGGACTCGATCTTTCCGCCGGCCGCCCTCCGGGCCATGCACCGCAAGATGCCGGGCTCGGAGTTCGCGCTCGTGGAGGGCGCGGGGCATTCGGTCTACTTCGAGAAGCCCAACGTGTTCAATCACCTCCTGCTCGATTTCCTCCGGCGGCACGTGCTGGAGGCGAACGGTTGACGTGTTCATCACCTCCTGCTCGCTTCCTCCGGCGGCACGGGAGGCAAGCGGTTGAGGGAGGCACTCGACCGGGAGGGCGGGGCGCGGAAGCCCCGCGCGGCGTTACGCGCAGGGGAAAGCGTGGACGACGCCGCGTGGCTTGCGGCCGGTCGCTCGGGCAGCGAGTTCCGGCTTCGAACGGCCGGGACCAGGAACAGGCAGCAAGGGAGTCAGACATGGCAGGGCGTGAGTCGCGGGTCGCCGGCATCGTCGTGCTTGGAATCCTGGCCGCGGCGGTGGCCGCGGCGGGGCAGACCGACAACGGGGAGTGGCGGAGCTACGGG
>JAPOWL010000476.1 GCA_026707615.1 Acidobacteriota bacterium
CCGAGGGATCAGGGGACACGAGGGGGCGCCAGCGGCTATCCTCCGATGTTCTGGAGGTCCTTGCCCGGCTTGAAGCGGATGGTCCGTCCGGGTGGAATGCGGACCTCCTTGCCGGTGCGGGGATTGCGGCCGATGCCGCGCTTGCGGGGCTTGACCTGGAAGACGCCGAACCCGCGCAACTCGATGCGCTCGCCGCGGCGCATCGACATGCGCATGGCTTCGAAGACGGCGTCGACGGCCAGCTCGGACTTCACCTTGGTGATGTCGGCGACCCGGGAAACCTCGTTGACGATGTCGACCTTGATCATGTCGGGTGCGCGTCTCCGCGTGTGTAACTATCATAGATACCATAACTTACGGCTGTCAAGGGCAGCGGGGGCGGAAGTCCGCGGGGCGCATGGGCAGGCAACCGAATCGTGAGGCCCGCGTCGTGCTGGCCGGGCGCCCCAACGTCGGCAAGTCGACGCTCTTCAACCGCATCTCCGGTGCGCGCCGCGCGATCGTGACCCCGACGCCGGGAACGACCCGCGACGTGCTGCGCCACGCGGCGGAATGGCTGGGGGCGGAGTTCGAGCTGGTCGACACGGGCGGCGTGTACGGAGCCAGCGCCGACCCTCTCCAGGAGGCCGTGGCCGTGCAGGGCGCCGCGGCGCTCGACGCGGCTTCCGTCATCGTGCTGGTGACCGACGGGCGGGACGGCGTCGTCCCTGCCGACGAGCAGGTCGCGGCGCACGTCCGCCGGACGGGTCGTCCCGTGGTTCTCGCGGTCAACAAGGTCGACGACCGCCGGGCCGAGGAGCGCGTCGAGGAGTTCCACCGCCTCGCCGTCTCGCCCGTCGTGCCGATCGCGGCCGAGCATGGCCTCGGCGTCGGCGATCTGCTGGACGCCGTCGTGGCGCGCCTGCCGCGGGGGCGCGGTGCGCGGGCGGAGGCGGACGCGGACGCGGCCCCGGCGCGGGGGACGGCCGACCTCGCGGTCGCCATCATCGGGCGGCCCAACGTCGGCAAGTCGTCGCTCGTCAACCTCCTGTTGCGGGAGGAACGGGTGCTCGTCAGCGAGGTCGCGGGGACGACGCGCGACACCGTCGACGCGCGCTTCACCTGGCACGGACAAGGTCTGCGGCTCGTCGACACGGCCGGGATGCGGCGGCCCGGTCGGGTGGCGCGGTCGGGGCGGTCAGCCTCGTCATGGCGCGCCGGGCGGTGGCCGAGGCCGACGTTGCGGTGGTGGTCGTCGATGCCGCCGACGGAGTCGCCAGGCAGGACGCGGCGATCGCCGGCGAGGCGGAGCGGGCCGGCTGCGGGATCGTCATCGCCGCGAACAAGTGGGACCTCGTCAAGGACCGCGGTCCGAACTACGCCAAGCAGTTCGACGGGGAGGTGCGCGCGGCTCTCCGCTTCGCCGAGTTCGCGCCCCTCCTGCACATCTCGGCCCGGACGGGGGAGCGCGCCCCGAAGCTCGTCGCGCGGGTCGTCGAGGTGGCGGCCGCGCGCGCCCGTCACGTGGCGACGGGCGAGCTCAACCGCTTCGTCGAGCGGGTGACGCGCCGCCACCCGCCGGTGAGCCCGGACCGCCGCAACGTGCGCATCAAGTACGCCGCGCAGGTCGGCGCGCGTCCTCCGACGTTCGTCTTCTTCACGAACGTGGCGACGCGCTTCCACTTCTCCTATGAGCGCTACCTGCGCAACCGCCTGCGCGAGTCGTTCGGCTTCGAGGGGTCGCCGATCCGCCTCCGGGTGCGCGCGGGCCGTGATTCGCGGGAGGGCGGAGGCCGTCGATGACGCCGCCCGGGCGATGTATACTGCGCGGTCGATAGCGCCCGTCGAAGGCCATGACGACCGGGACTCCCCAGCGTTCCGTCCTCAAGGCGTCGGAAGTCTGCTCGATAGCCGGCGTGAAGCCCTTCGTCCTGCGGTCCTGGCAGACGGAGTTCCCGGAGCTCGGGACACGCCAGGGCCGGTCGCGCGTCTACCGGCAGGTGGACGTCGATCTCGTGCTCGAGATCAAGCGTCTGCTGTACGAGGAGGGGTTGACGCTCGGGGCGGCCCGCCGCCAGATCGAGAGCAACGGCGCTCCGGTCAGCCGCGACGACGCTCCCGCGGCGGTAACGGCCCCGGTGCTGGACGAGCCCCTGGCGCCGGAGGCGCGCGCGCTCGTACGGGAGCGTATAATCGACGTGAAGCGCGGCCTCGAGGATCTTCTGGGCCTGCTGTCGGAAGACGAAAGGCCTGCATCGGCGGCTCGCCCGCCGCGCGGCGCCGTGCGAGGCCGTCCCCGGCGTCGCACCGGCGCTCCGGCACGGTAGTTGCTTCGCGCTTCGGTTCGGGATGTGGCGCAGTCTGGTAGCGCACCTGACTGGGGGTCAGGGGGTCGCTGGTTCAAATCCAGTCATCCCGACCAATTCTCTCCGGGATCGACGCGCCGCGAAGGCGGAGCCGTCATTCGCGCAACGGCCGCGGGGTCGGACCCGACAGGCTGACAACCGCGGAGAGTGACGCTTCGCGCTCGCGCATCGAGACGCGCTCACCCGAGCGCTCGCGAGTACGGGCGACCGTGCCGGGTCGCGAACCCCGCACGCTCAGCGGCCCGGCGCAGGTCGCTCGACGGTCCATCGCACCTTCCGTTCCAGTACTGCGGGGCTCGCCGCTCCCGGCGTCGAGACGACGACGCCTGCGAGCGCCTCTGCCTCGGGCCCGGCGGCAGCCACGGCGCGGAAGGGGCGGCAGCGTGTCACACTTAGCAACTTGTCAGCGAATGGCCGCCGTATCATCGCTGGATGTCACCCAAATGTCAGACATGGTTCGGTACGATCGGCCGCACTATGACGACATCTCGCTTCATCGCTGTTGCACTGCTCGTCGCCGTGTCGCTCCCCGTCGGCGCTTCGGCGCAGGACGCCACCGGAATGACACCGGCGACCGAAGCGCTCCTCGCGGCGGGGTTCGAGCTCCCCACGGCAGAGGAGCGCGAGGAGCGCGCCCGCCGCGACCGGAGGGTGCAGCGGCTCTGGAGCGCCGCGCTCATCGGTGCCGGCGGCGCGCTCGGTGCCGCGGTCGGGTTCAGCAACAACAAGTGGGTCATCGACGAGGGCTGGATCGGCGCCGGCATCGCCGGGACGGCGCTCGGTTTCGGGCTCTACGGGCTCTTCGAGCCGATGTCCTGGCGCGGAGCCGAAATCGAGCCGCAGATGCTGGCTTCGAGACGGCCGTACGGCGCGGCCCCAAGCCCCGCCCGCGGAGCCGCCCTGTCGGTCCGCTGGTGAGCCCGCATGCGGCGGTGCGAGCACGAACGCGGAGGCGACGCGGCGGTTCAGCGGAGTCCGTGCGCCCTGGCCGGTGATCAGGCCAGAAGCAACGGACGCGTGCAAGCCGGGTAGCGCACCGTCTGGTCGCCTCAGCTCCACACGCGCCCGGCACGCATCTGAAGGAGTTACTCGGGGCGCCCGGCTAGCCAGTTCACGGGCCGGACCTGGGATTCGGCGAGCACGCCCGCCCTGCCGCCGGCCCTTCCCGTGGGCGTGGCGGCTTCAACGGCGGTGGCGACGCGTCCTCGGTGCATCGACACTGACGATCACGACCTCCCACGCCCGCGAACGGGGCCACCGCTCGCACCTCGACGAGCGGCGGAGGAAGCCGTCCGGATCGACGAAGCCGTCCGGGTCGTAGGGCATGCCCGGCTCCCACCTGTAGCGCCCGACCTCTCGGAGCACTTTGGCTTGGCTACCGGCCGGGTTTCCGGAGTTTGCGGGCGGTACGTCCATCCTTGCGGCTTTCCTTGTTCACTCTAGTGGACACTCGACGGTGCGCGAGCCGGCCGTGAGCAGACCCCGAGCAGCAGGGCCGGGCCCGCCGGAGTTGGCACGCTGCGTGCAAAGACAAGTTTGCGGCCCTGCAATGGCGCAGGGCGCGTGACGAGAAGGAGGGTGCAAGCACCCATGCGTACCGTAATCGTTGTCGTCGCACTCCTCTGCGTCGCCGTCGCCGGCACCGCCGCACCTGCCACGGATCGGGCGCATACCGCCGGGCCTGCCGCCGGGGCAGGCGACCAGTCCGCCGAGCAGCTCAAGCAGGCCGTCGAGCGACGGCTGCGTGAGGGTCGAACGCTACACGGACTCGAGGTAACGGTGGCGCGGAACGACGTGACCCTGACCGGATCGGTGCAGAGCCTGTGGGACAAGAATGAGGCGCAGCGGCGTGCGCTCGACGTCCGCGGCGTAGGGAACGTGGTGAGCGCGATCGACGTGCTCGCCGGCGAAGACCGGCGAATCGCCGATGAAGTGGGCAAGGCGATCGATCGCTATCCGTTCTACACGATCTGGGATGAGGTAGGCGGTCGCGTGGACAACGGCATCGTGACGTTGAACGGGCGGGTCACGCCGGGACGGGACAAGGCCCGCGAGCTCTTCGAGCGGGTCGCGAAGGTCCCCGGTGTGCAGGGTGTGGAAATGGACATCCAGGTGCTGTCGCCGAGCAGCGGGGACGCGCGGATTCGCCGCCTCATCGCGCGGCGCCTCGTGAGCAACAGCCACTTCGAGAGGTTCCGAACGATGCGCAACCCACCGTTCCACATCATCGTGAACCACGCCATCGTGACGCTCATCGGCTACGTGCAGAGCGAGATCGAACGAATCGAGATGCAACGGGTGGCGGCGCAGACGCCGGGCGTGCTGCGCGTCGAGAACCAGCTCCAGGCCCTTTCGTAACGCCGGCACACCGCGGCGGGTGCACGATGCTCATCCGTGCACCCGCCGCGTCGCGGTCTTTCAGGCCCGAGATCCCCGCAGGCCGTACTTCTTCAGCTTCCGGTGCAGGGTGGTTCGGTCGATGCCCAGGGCGGTTGCCGCGCGGGTGAGGTTGTGGCCGGACCTGTCGAGGGCGGCGGCGATCGCTCCGCACTCGACGTCGGCGAGGGTTCCGGGGGGCGGCCGCTCATCGTTCGCTTCCCGAGGGCCGGTCGTCGCCGCCGTGACGCCGGGCGGCACCAGCTCCGCGGGCAGCGTCGCCGTCTGGAGGTCGTCGGCGGTCTCGGGCACCAGGCTGCGGCAGATGACGTTCTCCAGCTCGCGGACGTTGCCAGGCCACC
>JAPOWL010000504.1 GCA_026707615.1 Acidobacteriota bacterium
CACGAACTGAACAGCGAGCTCGACGCGGAGACGGAGCGCGATCTCGTCATCCGGGCCACCGACTACCTGGAGCAGGCGACCGGGACCCGTCCGGTCGGCTACCGCGCACCGTCGTGGAACTTCAGCCCGAACACGCTCGACATCATCCGCGGCCTCGGCTTCCTCTACGACAGCTCGCTCATGGCCGACGACCGGCCCTACGAGATCCTGCAGGACGGCGAGCCGACCGGCATGATCGAGCTCCCGGTCGACTGGATTCTGGACGACGCGCCGCTGATGAACCCGCTCGGGAACCGCTACACGCCGCCGCGGGAGCTCCTGCAGGTCTACATCGACGAGTTCGACCGGGCCTACGAGGAAGGCACGATGTTCCTGCTGACGACCCACCCCCACATCATCGGCAAGCGCTCCCGGATGGTGGTTCTCGAAGGCCTGATCGACCACATCAAGGCGAAGGGCGACGTCTGGTTCGCCACCCACGAGCAGGTGGCCCGCTACGTGAAGGAGCAGGCCGGGATGTAGGCGCCGGGGCGCCGACGGCCCCCTCTCGCACGCCGCGGAAGGAAGGCTACGCGCTCAGCCGCCCGCGAACGGTCTTCACGAACGCCAGCAGGTCGTCCAGGTGATTCTCTGCGACGTCGCGCACGATGGACAGGTCCACGGTGTCGTACCCGTGGACGAGGACGTTGCGGAAGCCCGCCATGTCCTGTAGCACGCCGGCCAGCGCCGGCGGAATCCATCCGGCGCGGGCGAGCAGATCGAAGAGCTCGCGGTTCGTCCGCGGCTCGCCGAGGCGATCGTCGGAGACGATGTGCGAGGCGGTGTCGAGGGCGGCCTGGATCGCGATCTGGAGCGTGTGTTCCACGAACCGGGCCTCGCGGATGTCGCTCTCCACCGCGGGCAGGTCCGCCAGCTCCCGGAGATCGCGTACGGACGTCTCGATGATGGCGAGCCGCTTCGCCACGAGTTCCGGATCGGTCATCGGGGGGACGCAATGCGCCGGTACGTGCGGAGCACCGGCTGCAGGTCGAACCATGCGTTGCGCGTCCGCACCTCGAACGCTATGCGCGCGGGGCGGTCCCGGTCGAGTATGACCACCCCGTCGCGCAGCACGCGGACGCACAGGTCGACCGGTGCCAGGTTCAGGGCGACGACTTCGGCGCGGCGTCCGAGCAGCCGCTCGATGTCGCCCTCGAGGCGCAGGGGTAGCGCCTCGAACGTCGGCGGCGGGTCCCGCCGATGGAGCACGGCGACGTCGACGTCGCTTCCCGCGCCGTCGTCGCCGCGCGCGACGCTGCCGAAGAGGTAGGCGGCCACGATGTCGTCACCCGCTGCGCGGGCGGCCAGGAATCCCTCCAGGCAGCGCAGGATCGCGTGCCGCGTCATCGCACTCCCGATTATAGGAAGCCCATCCTGGTGTGGGGTTACTCGGAGCGCAGCGCGGACGCGGGGTCGAGGCGGGCGGCCCGACGGGCCGGCACATGGCAGGCGAGGGCTCCGGCGCCCAGGAGCACCACCAGACCGGCCGCCACGGCCGGCGGGTCGTACGGCGCAATGCGGTACAACTGGCTGTCGAGGAGCCTCGTCAACGGGGCGCTCCCCGCGAGCCCGATGAGCGCGCCGACCGCTACCGGTCGCAGTCCGTGCGCCAGGACCAGGCGGCGTAGCGAGGCCGCATCCGCACCCAGTGCCGCCCGCACCGCGAGTTCCCGCGTGCGTTGCCGGACGGCGAGCGACACCACCCCGTACAGCCCGCACATCGTCAGCACGAGGGTGGCCAGCGCGATCAGGCCCGCCAGCCGCGCCGGGGCCCGCCAACGGTCCAACGCCGCTTCGATCCGCTCGTGCAGGAGGCCGGCGTCGCTCAGGGGCGCGCCGGGGTCGAGCCCCCCCACCAACCGGCGGAGATGCGGGAGCGTGATCGGGGTGCCGGTGACCGACTGCGCGTGGATGAAGGCGGTCGGGAAGAAGCGCTGGGCCAGGGGCAGGTAGGCGAGGGGCTGCACGCGCTCCGTCAGGCTGCCGTAGCGCGTGTCGTCCACCACGCCGACCACGGTCCGGTCGCCGCCGCTCCTCGGGAATCCCAGGATCCGCCCTACTGCCGAGCCGCCCGGCCACAGGCGCTCCGCCAGCGTGCGATTGACGAGGGCGACCGGCGGCGCGTCGGCGTGGTCGGAGTCGTCGAACTCGCGGCCCTCCAGCACCGCGACCCCCAGCGTGCGGAAGTAGTCCGGGGAGACGACGTTGCCCGCCACCTCGAGGGACACACCGGGAACCTGGACCGCGACGCGAAGCGCAGCGCCGCTGAGCGGAACGTGCCAGCCGAGCGCGGCCGATGCCACCGTCGCGTCGCTCCGGAGCAAGCCGAGCAGTCGCCGGTAGAAGGCCTGCCCGTCCGCCGCCGAGGTGCCCGCGGGGTGCACGCGCGCGATCAGCACGTCCTGCGGGGCAAACCCGCGGGGCACGGACGCGACGTTCCAGGCGCTGTGGGCCAGGAGCCCCGCCGCAACCACGAGCCCGCAGGCGACGGCGACCTGGGCGGCCACGATCGCGCGCGGCCCGCCGCCCCGGCGCGACGTCGTCGGAGACGGCGCCGCCGGCAGGGCCGGCCGCCGCAGCGCCAGCAGCGCCAGCACCGGCAGGCAGACCATCGCCCAGGCCGACCCTGCGACCACCAGCGTCCACAGCACGGTGCGCGGGGACGCGACCTCCGCCCCTCCGAGCGGCGCCAGTTGCGGCAGCGCCGCCACGACCGGACCGACCCAGCGCAGCAGCAGGACCGCGACCGCGCCGCCGGCCGCCGCGAGCAGCAGCAGCTCGACTGCGAATGGCCGTACCAGATCCAGCGGCGACGCCCCGAGCGCGCGCCGCACGGCGAGCTCGTGCGACCGCTCGCCTCCGCGGGTCAGCAGCAGCAGGGCCACGTTGCAGCACGCCGCGAGGAGGAAGAAGGCGGAGATCGCAAGCAGGATGCCGAGCAGACCCGTCGCCGCGTCGAAGCCGCCGGCTCCGAGGCGGGCGAGATGGACCGGCCGGAGGACGAAGCGCCAGTCGCCGGTCCGGGTGGCAACGACCTCCTCCGGCAGCCGGCCCCCGGCCGTTGCCGCCCGCGCCGCGGCCGCGTCGCGCGATGTCGAGCCGTGCAGCCGTCCGACGGTGGTGAGCCAGCGTCCCGTGGGGCCGAGCAGGGCGTCCGCGATGTCGGGCGCGAGACGGGGCAGCGCCTGGAACGGGGCCCAGAAGTCCGGGTCGTGGGCCGGGCCGGGCAGTGGGTTCCTCGCGACACCCATCACCACGAACGCCTGGCCGTCCAGGCGGACGGAGCGCCCGACCACCGAGGCGTCCCGGCCGAAGTGCGTCGTCCATGCGCGGTGGGAGAGGACCAGCGCGACCGCGCGGTCGGCGCCGCCGTCCGGCGGTGCCGGCAGGCGGCCGAGCACGGGCTGCGCCCCCAGCACGGTGAAGAAGTTCGGGGAGACGAGAGCCAGGGTCGTTCTCGCCGACGCGCGGCCGGCGACCAGCGTGAAGTCCAGTTGGCCGAAGGCGGCAACGGAGTACGCCGCCTCGCCGGCGTCGCGCAACTGCACGTACTCCGGATGGCTCAGGGGAGGGAAGCTGCCGTCGGCGGCCAGGAGCTGCAGTGTGAAGAGCCGATCGGCGTCGACCAGGTCGGGCGGGCGCCAGAAGTGCCTGTCCAGCGTCGACAGCACGACGACGGGCAGGCTGAAGGCGAGCGCCAGCGTCAGCACGGCCGCCGCCGCGTACGTGCGGCGCCGGGCGAGCGAGCGCAGGGCGCGGCGCAGTTCGCCGGTCATGGATGTCGATCGGTCATTCCGGGCGCGGTCCGCCGTGACGGAGACAGGTGGCGACTCTCCCGCCACGCGCGCCCTCAAAGTGTTCAGTGACTTTCGATCTCACCCGACTCGACAAACCCCAAAAGTGTTCGGTAACTTTAGAATCGCCTTGAACGAACACAATCCACGCCGCCGCGGGCGACCTCGCCGCGTCGAAGTGTACCGGCAGCTCGACATCCAGATCGCCGAGCTCCGGGAGCGCATGGGCGGCCTGCCCAGTCCGGTCGAAGCGGCCGGCATCTGGCGCGGCATCTGGTACGAGGAAGCGCACCACTCCACCGCCCTCGAGGGCAACACGCTGGTCCTGAAGCAGGTCGAGCGGCTCCTCGACGAGGGACGGGCGGTGGGCAACAAGGAGCTGCGCGAGTACCTGGAGGTGCGCGGCTACGCCGACGCCGCCGACTGGATCTACCGCCAGGCGATCAACCCCGACGGCCTTGCCCGTCCCGGCGAGGTGCTGACGCTGGCCGAGGTGCGCCAGGTTCACCACACCGCTCTGGCGCCAGCCTGGGAGGTGTCGCCGCATCCGAACGCGACACCGCGCGAAGCACCCGGCAGCTTCCGCGAGCACGAGATCAATCCGTTCCCGGGCGGCATGACCCCGATCTCGTGGCCGCTCGTGCCGGCGGAGACGACGGCCTGGGTCGCCCGCGCCAACGCCCTCGAGGCGACGGACGTGACGTTCCCGGAGGCGCTTGCCTCGTTTCACTGCCGTTTCGAGCAGATCCACCCCTTTCTCGACGGCAACGGCAGGACCGGGCGGCTGCTGCTGAACCTCGTGCTGGTTCGGCTGGGATACCCGCCCGCAATCGTCTTCAAGCGCGATCGATCCAGCTACCTCCAGGCCCTGCGCCGGGCGGACGCGGGCGATTCGAGCGTCCTGGGGGAGATGCTCGCGCGCGCGATGCTGTACAGCCTGCACCGTTTCGTCATCCCGGCCGTGGCGGGGCCGGCGAGGCTCGTGCCGCTGGCCGCCCTGGAGCGGCCTGGCATGAAGGCCTCTGCCCTGCGGGCGGCCGCCGAGCGGGGTCGCCTCCGTGCCGCCCGCGGCCCGGACGGTCAGTGGCGCAGCTCCGGCCGGTGGGTGGACGACTACGTGGCGAGCCGCTACCGGCGGCGCGGGTAGCCCACCAACCGTCGCCGCGACCGCAAGGTCGCGCAGCCTCCCCGCCTGGCGCCCAACCAAGCCTCCTGGAGTCCGCGCCGTGTATGGAGCGGACTCCAAGC
>JAPOWL010000234.1 GCA_026707615.1 Acidobacteriota bacterium
CGCCCAGCAGCGTCGAGAACCAGTGCGGGTCGAGCGCCATCACGAAGTCGAAGGCAATCAGCGTGAACACCCAGCCGTAGGCGATCAGCACCGCGACGGCCCAGCGCGTCTGGCGGCGTTGCCCGGTCGCCCGCTCCGAATCGAGGCCGCGCCAGTCGCGGATGAGAAGGGCGGAGAAGCCGGTCGCCGGCCGCTCCCCGGACTCGTGCAGCATGCCGACGTCCGGCCGGAGCGAGCGGTAGACGTAGCGCAGGCTCAGCCCGCCCAGCACCAGGAAGGCCAGCAGTTCGCGGCCGACGAAGAACGGTACGTTCAGCCACGGGGTCTTGGCCTCGACCGGCTCGTGGACCCACGGCGCCCAGGCCGTGGTGCCGGCCAGCAGCACGAGCAGGAGTACGAACGCCACCGGCAGGAAGGCGGCCGTCGCCTCGGCGACGCGCTTGATAGGCCGTCCCCAGCGGGCCGAGGTCACCTGGAGGATGCAGGAGAAGACCACCCCGGCCTGCGCCAGACCGCCGAAGAAGAGGAAATTGACCAGCAGCGCCTGCCAGGCCCGGCCGGCGTCGCCGATGACGATGCCGTAGAGGAACGCCACACCGCCCAGCGCCGCGAGCCCCAGCAGCACCCGGCGGGTGCGGGGCGCGAGGAGCGGGGTCGTCGCGGGACCCGCCGGCTCGGACGCTGCCGTCATCGCGACCCCGCCTCCGCGGTCTCGTCGCGTGGGCCGAGCGCGCCGAGGTAGTGGACCAGCGCCCAGCGCTCGTCGACGCTCAGTGCGTCGCCGAAGCGCGGCATGTTGCGCCCCCCCTCGCGGATGATTGCGTAGAGGAAGCCGTCGGGGTAGTTCAGGACGTGCGGCGCGGTCAGGGGCGGCATCCGGCGGTAGTGGCGGGCCAGATCGCCGTCACCGCTGCCCTGGTCGCCGTGACAGAGGGCGCAGTAGATCTCGTAGAGCGCCCGGCCTTCGGCGACCGCCTCGGGCGTCTCGGCGAGCGGATTCACCAGTTCGGTGCGCGCCTCGCGACGGTTCATGATCCGCGGCGCACCCACCGCCAGCGAGCCGTCCGGTAGCGGTCGCGCTTCCGTTTGCGGCAGCACCGCCGGTCCCGTCCACATGTTGCGAATCCAGGTGCGCGCTTCCGGTTCGGGGGGACCTTGCGCGGGGCGGCATCCTCCGGCGGCGATGGTCGTGACCGCCACCAGGCCCAGTAGCGCGATCCCAAGCGTCGGACGAGGAGTCCGCGCCGTGGAATGGCGCGGACTCCTCGAGGATTGGTTGAGCACCAGGCGGAGGCCGCCGCGCGACCTTGCGGTCGCGGCGACGAATGCGGGGCCAGCGCCGCCAACCCGTCGCAGGCTCCGGGTCGGCCCCAGCCCCCACCGTCCCAGGAGCTTGCGCCGCGGCACGCACTCCGTTGGCGTTCTGCGGCGCAAGCTCCTAGGCATCCGTGCGCACCTCGATGGCGCCCGCCGACTCGAGCAGCGACCGCACGAAGGCCCCGTCCTTCGTCCCGCAAGTGATCGCCACGCCGAAGTGGTCGTTGGAGAAGCGCGGATCGGTCAGCGGCCGGCGGGTAACCCGCGGCAGCCGGGCCAGAAGGAGAAAGCCGAGCATGCCGCCGATGGCGCCGAAGAGGATGGTCAGCTCGAACGCGATCACGACGAAGGCCGGAATCGCGATGAGCGGCTTGCCGCCGACGATGAGCGGCCACGCCGACACCGTGTAGATGGGCAGCGCGAAGCCGGTGGTCAGGCCGAGCAGCCCGCCGATCAGCGTGAACACCCGCACGGGGCTGACGCGGGGGCCGGAGAGCTGTTCCAGCGTGTGGTCGGGCGCCGGCGAGTAGGAGTCCACGTCGTCGACGCCGGCATCGCGTGCCGTTGCCACCGCCACCGCCGCCTTCGCCGGCTCGTCGTACACGCCCAGGATGCGCACCCTGCTACGGCCTCCTTCCCGAGCGTTCGTGCCGCGACTGCATGAACTCGATGCCCTCCGCGAGCACGTTCCGCCACGCGCGGTCCACGTCGCGGTCGAAGTGCCCGTCGAACTCGCGCACGGTCTGCATCAGCGACTCCAGCCACAGGTCGTAGAGACCGAATCCGATGTCGAGATCGTGCCTGCCGTGGCGGCGCGCCACGCGGTCGAGCTCCTCGAGCTCGTCCACCGGCGCCCCCGACATGCCGGTCATCAGCGACAGCGAGTGGGCCAGCATCTTCTTCTGGTGGGCGAAGTCGGTGTGGCGGAACTTCTCGCGGACCTCCTCGCTCGACGCGAGGAACAGCTCGTAGAAGCGATCCAGGAAGCCGTGCTTCGTCAGGCACCGGGCCAGGCTGTCGTCGAAGACCTCCGCGTGGGCGGAGCCTTCCTTCATCTCCGTGATCGACACGGCCGGGAAGTTCTTGACGAACAGCAGGAAGAGGAGGAAGAAGAGCGAGAAGCTGCCGGCCGTGATCGCGCCCTCCACCCAGGTCGGCTGGTAGACGCCGCTCCAGTTCGCGGGGTCGAAGTCGTGCGAGAGCGACGTCACGATGATGACGAAGCGCTCCAGCCACATCCCGATGTTGACGAGGATGGAGATCACGAACAGCGCCGCGAGGTTCGTGCGGATCCGCTTGGCGAAGAGCAGCAGCGGGACCGCGACGTTGCAGGCGAGCATGCCCCAGGAGAAGAGCCGGTACTGGCCGAACATCCGGTCGTAGAAGGTCGCCTGCTCGAAGGGGCTCCCGCTGTACCAGGCGACGAAGAACTCGGTCAGGTAGGCGTAGCCGACGATGAGCGACGTGACGATGATGAGCTTCGCCAGGTTCTCGAAGTGCCGGATGGTGATGTACTCCTCGAGCCCGAGCAGCCGGCGCAGCGGGATCAGCAGGGTGATCACCATCGCCAGGCCCGAGAAGATGGCCCCGGCCACGAAGTAGGGCGCGAAGATCGTGCTGTGCCATCCGGGCAGGATGGACATGGCGAAGTCCCACGACACGACGCTGTGGACCGACACGACGAGCGGCGTCGCCAGGGCGGCGAAGAAGCCGTAGAGGGCGCCGTAGTGGATCCACTGCCGGGTCGAGCCGCGCCAGCCCAGTGCGAGGACCCGGTAGATCGGCTTGCGCCAGTCGGTGGAGCGGTCGCGGGCCGCCGCGACGTCCGGGATGAGCCCCAGGAAGAGGAACATCGCGCTGACGGTGAGATACGTCGTGAGCGCGAAGACGTCCCACACGAGCGGCGACTGGAAGTTCACCCAGAGCTGGCGCTCGTTCGGATAGGGGATCAGCCAGTAGAAGAACCACGGCCGCCCGATGTGGATGATCGGGAACAGGGCCGCGGTCATGACCGCGAAGACCGTCATCGCCTCCGACGCGCGCGCCACCGAGGTGCGCCACTTGGCCCGGAACAGGAAGAGGACGGCCGAGATGAGGGTGCCGGAGTGGGCGATGCCGACCCAGAACACGAAGTTGGTGATGTAGATGCCCCAGAGCATCGGGTGCTCGTAGCCCGCCACCCCGAGCCCGAAGCGCCACTGCGTCGAGAAGGCGTAGACGCCGAGCGCCAGCCCGCCCAGAATCAGGGCGAGGGCCGCGAACCAGGTGCGGCCCGGCGGCCGCATCGTCCGCAGGATGTCGGCGTCGATCCGGCCGTAGGTGGCGGCGTGATCCGCCACGCTCACCGGATCACCTTCTTCAGGTACGTCACCGCGGGCCGGGTGTTCAGCATCCCGAGCGCGTGGTAGCCCCGGTCGGCGGCCGAGAGCTGCGAGACGCGGCTGGTGGGGTCGTTGAGGTCGCCGAACACGATCGCCTGCGCCGGGCACGTCTGGGCGCACGCCGGGACGACGTCGCCGTCCTCGACGGGCCGGTCGTCGTCGCGCGCGCGGTCCTTGCCTTCCTGGATCCGCTGCACGCAGAACGTGCATTTCTCCATGACGCCGGCGCTGCGTACGGTCACGTCGGGGTTGAGCTGCAGGTTCAGCGGCTCCGGCACCTCGGGGTCCCACCAGTTGAAGCGCCGGGCCTTGTACGGGCAGTTGTTCGAGCAGTAGCGCGTTCCGACGCAGCGGTTGTAGATCTGCGCGTTGAGGCCCTCTTCCGTGTGGTACGTGGCGTACACCGGGCAGACCGACTCGCACGGCGCATGGTCGCAGTGCTGGCAGAGCATCGGCAGGAACCGCGTGTCGACGGCACCTCCCCCGTCCGCCGCGGTGCGCGGCTCGACGAAGCGCTCGATCCGCAGCCACGACATCGTCCGCCCGCGCACCATGCGGTCCGCGCCGAGGACGGGGACGTTGTTCTCGGCGTAGCAGGCGGCGACGCAGGCGTTGCAGCCGTTGCAGGCGTCGAGGTCGATCGCCATGCCCCAGTTGTGCGTGGGATGCTCGTGCTCCGGGTAGAGGCTGAAATGGGGCTCTTCGGGGTGCACGTCGCCGGCCGCCAGCGCGGTCTCGGAAACCGCCTGCGCGAGTCCGCGGCCCTGCTGGTCGAAGCTCCCCTGCAGCCGCGCGAGGGGCCGGCGCAACGCGAGCGCGGTTGCGTCGATGCGGGTCCGTGCCCACCGCGGCCCGCCGGACGCCGCGTCGGGCGCCGGGTCGAGCAGGGCCACCGGGCTGGCGCCGCGTCCCGTCGCGTAGCGTCCGAAGTCGGTGTGTCCCTGCCCGATCGGCATCGCCACCACCCCGCCCGGCAGGTGGGGATTGACTACGACCGTCGCCTCGATCCGCCCGTGATCCGACTCGAGAGCGACCACCTGCCCTTCTTCGGCCCCGATCGCGGCGGCGGTCTCGGCGGTCATCTCGGCTCCGCTGCTCCAGGCCGTCTTGAGCAACGGGTCGGGAATCTCCTGCAGCCACGGCCGGTTCGCGCCGCGGCCGTCCAGGAAGTGCAGCGAGGGATAGGCGACGAGCGTCAGGCTGCGCCGGGCGTCCTCGGGCGGGGCCAGGCCGCTGACGTCCAGCTCCCCGATCCGGTCGCTCAGCGCGACCGCCTGCGGCGGCTCCTCGAGCCATCGACCGCCGCGCCGGACGGTGTCCGCCCAGAAGGACTCGAACGCGGCCTCGGCGGCCCGCCGTGCCTCCGCGGCGGCCCGCCG
>JAPOWL010000283.1 GCA_026707615.1 Acidobacteriota bacterium
CCTGGGACGGTGGGGGCTGGGGCCGACCCGGAGCCTGCGACGGGTTGGCGGCGCTAGCGCGGGCGCGCCGGCTCCTGCCCGCCGAGAGCGCGCAGGAGGTCGCCGGTTGGCGTGCGCACGGTGACGTTGCCGCTGCCGGCGCGGAAGCGATCGGCGATCAGGACCGGCGTCTCGCCGCGGGCGTTCGCGACGTCGATGGCCGCCCCGCGCTCGGCGAGCAGTCGCACGACGGCCTCGGACTTGACGTGGGCCGCCGCGTGCAGGGCCGTGTTGCCGACGTCGTTGACGGCGTTGACGTCCGCGCCGAACGCCAGCGCCGCCCGGACGGCCTCGAGCGTCCGCGCCTCGGTCACCAGGTTCTCGGCCTCGTAGCGCCCCAGCCCCGCCGCCACCATCAGCAGGGTCGTGCCGTCGTCGGTCGCCAGGGCCGGATCGGCGCCGCCCGCGGCCAGGCGCCGCATGACCTCGGCATCCCCGGCCATGGCGGCCAGCATGAGGGGCGTGGCGCCGCCGAACACGTTGACGCCCTGCTTGTTGTGCTCGTAGGAGATCTGGCTGTAGCCGAATCGGGGAGGCGCCCTCCGCATGCGTGCGTTCGGATCCGCCCCGAAGGCGAGCAGGGCATCGACGAGGGCCGGCTTGTCGGCCGGCGGCAGGCCCCGGATCGCCTCCCACTCGCGGTCGCGCTCCACGGCGATCCCGTTCGGTCCGGCGAGCTCGGTTTGCCACGCGCCCGCGGCCCAGTGGAGCGCGGTGTAGTCCGGTCGGCGGACGTCGGAGTCGGCGCTTGCCGTCCCCTCCGCGGCGGCCGGCCCCCGCCCGCGCGCGATGGGTCCGGCGTTGGGGTCGGCGCCCGCCTCGAGCAGGAACCGCGCCACCCCCACCTGCCCGCGTACCGCGGCCACGACGAGCGCGCTGGTGCCGTCCGGCATCGCGGCATCGACGTCCGCCCCCGCCGCCACGAGGCGCCGGGCGCTCGCCAGATCTCCCTCGCGCGCCGCGAACAGGAGCGGCGTGAAGCCGAGCCGCGAGCGGGCCTCGAGGTCGGCCCCGCGGGCGAGCAGCAGCGCCACGATGTCCGGGTGGCGGCCCGAGGCGGCCAGCATCAACGCCGTCTGCGCGCCGGTCGGGTCGGCGGCGTCGATGTCCGCCCCGGCGGCGAGGAGCGCCCGCACGGCGGCCACGCTGCCGTTGCTCGCGGCCCGCATGAGAGGCGTCTCGCCGCTGTCTCGGGCCGTGTTCGGGTCGGCCCCTGCCCCCAGCAGCAGCTCGACCAGGACGGCGCTGGCATTGGCCGCGGCCAGCGACAGCGGCGTCACGCCGTAGGCCCCGGCCGCGTCGACGTCTGCGCCGCCGCGCACGAGCAGGCGCGCCATCCCGGCGTCGTCCCAGTGCACCGCCCAGTGGAGCGCCGTCGCGCCGTCCGGCTGGCGGGCATTGGCGTCCGCCCCCGCGTCGAGCAATGCCCGCACCGCGTTCCCGTCGCGGTCGCGGGCCGCCTCGACGAGGCTCGCATCGTCGAGGCCGGCGGCGCCGAGCGCGGCGACCCCGGCGAGGCAGAGCGCCGCGCTCCAGCAGACCGCGCCGCGACGAGCCGCCGGGCTGACATCGATGGCCATCGATACTCTCCTCCGAACGGGGACGCGGGGACCGCGCGCCTCCTCCCCCCCGGGGCTGCTCCGCCAGCGGGTGCGGGCGGATGCGGGGACGGCGCGCCTCCCCCCGGGCCTACTCCGCGAGCGGGTGCGGGCGGATCTGGAAGCGGACGATCTCGCTCGTCTTCCCGCGGCCTCCCTCGCTGTGCCAGTTCGCCATCGTGTCGTAGCTGCCCCAGAGGCCCCGGCCCTTCCAGCCGGCGGCGGGATCGTCGATGCGCCCGTTGAGGCCCCGCGTGTAGAAGCCCAGCGGATACGGGACGCGCATCACGACCCACTCGCGGGTCTCCGGGAGCAGGGCCAGCAGCGAGTCGGAACCGCTGCCGCTCGCCATCGGCACGTTCGGGCCGAGGCCGAGCGTGTCGAACTGGTCGACCCAGTTGTAGTAGTGGAAGTCGGCGTTGGCGGAGCCGGTCACGCCGCGCATGCGGGGTCCGGGCGTCGAGTGCAGCGTCCAGCCCTCGGGGCAGTGCTGCCCGGTGGCGGTCGGTCCGTTCAGGACGGCGCACTTCCGCCGGTCGAAGCTGGCCAGGTGGCCGCTGCCGCTGAGCGCCGTCCAGAGCACGCCGTCCCGGTCGACGTCGATCCCGCGGGGCCCGTAGCCCCAGCCCTCGCGTGCGACGGCGGGGTTCTCGAACGGTGGCTCGTAGACCTCGGCGATGCAGGTCTCGGGTGGGCTCGCGCCCGGATCGAGGCGCAGGATCGAGCCCGGGAACTCCGTCGCCGGCCCCGACATCGATCCCCGCGTGATCCAGATCGACCCGTCGACCGGATTGGGAATGATGCCGTAGGCGAACCCGTCGAGTCGCGTGTCGCGCGCCGCATCGACCGGCTCGCCCGGCTCGTTCCAGGGCTTCGTGACGGCGCCGTCGCCGTTGGTGTCGATGACGGTCGGGCACCAGCCCTGGGCCGCCTGCTCGTCGCCGGTGCGGTCGTAGAGGCGGGTGTTCAGCCAGCCCACGACGTCGATGTCGCCGCTGAACCAGAGCGTGTCGCCGGCGTCCTCCGCGAACTGCAGGTGGTGCGTGGTGTAGCAACTGTCGATGAACACGAACTCGTCCGTCTCCGGGTCGTAGTAGGACACCTGCCGCGTGCTCCGCTCCACCGGGAAGTACGCGGACGAGGGGTGCGAACCGCCCCGGCACCACTCGGGGTTCTCGGACGGGCGGATGGCGGAGGTGAGCCATACGCGGCCCTCGGCGTCCATCATCGGGTTGTGCCCGCTCGCCGCGCCGTAGCCCGGCGCCCCCTCCTCCCAGTAGAGCGAGGGCAGGGTCCGGCCCCCCGCCGACCTCGACTCGCGCATCGGCAGCACCCATTCCCGCGCCTGGTGGGCGACGGGATCGACGGCGACGAAGTTGTCGCCGAGGACGCCGTACACGGGGCCGTTCGCGTTGAGCCGCGGGTTGCGCTTGTCGGTGGCGATGTTGTCGTGGACGTGCTTGCGCGGGGACGACCACTGCCACATCGTCAGCACCAGGTTCCGCTCGACGCCCTGCGGGCGCGGCGGCGTCGGCGGCACCTCGCCGGCCAGGATGCGGTCCGTCCAGTCGGCGTAGACGTCCAGCGTCCGCTGCCGTCCCATCTCGTTGAGCTGGCGGATCATCGACGAGCCGGTGGCCCCCGTCCCGAGCCGGAACGCCCAGGCCGCCGCGGTCGAGTCGAACTCGTCGAGATCGACCATCGGCATCTCGCGCGTCGCCTCGTTGCCGAGCTGGTGGCAGAGCTGGCAGCCGTCCTTCAGACCGTCGATGAAGTGCTCCTGCGTCCGCATCGCGGGGTTGATGCCGTTGTCGCCGGTGCCGGGGAAGTCGGCCGCCGGCGGGACCTCGATCAGCGAGTACCAGTAGTTCGCCGGGTAGACGGCCGCGGCCTCCCGCGGCGTCGCCGCGAGGCTGACGCTCAACTCCAGCGTGTCGCCCGGCCGCGCCGCCCGCGGCTCGGAGTCCGCCAGTCCGTAGCCCCGCACCCAGACGGAGTAGGCCGCCGTGGCGAGCTCCGGAATCAGGAAGCGCCCGTCGTCACCGGTGACGACGATCTTCCGGAAGCCGGTCTCGAGGTCGTCCGTCTCGGCGATCACCCAGACGCCCGCCTCCGGCCCGTCCGCGCTCCGCACGACGCCGGCGATCGATGTCTCGCCGGCCGCCGCTGTCTGGGCCGCCGCCGCGCCTGCGAAAGCAGCCACCGCGCCCGCCACGACGATCACCACCGACCCGCGAATGGCCATTTTCGTCTCCTTCGACGCCAGCGCCCTGCCTCAGAGCGTCCGGGCTACCGTCCTGAACACTGCACGCCGGCGCGGCGGCACGTGGGTCTCCGCCCACTCACGCAACTCGTCCTTCACCGGAGGGTCCAGCGTGCGCCGAACGTCGAAGGACGCTTTCACCATCCTGGTCAACCCTGCCGTCGCCCGCAGCGTCATCGCGCCGCCTGCTGCCCAATGGAGCCCTGGCACTGGCACGCAGTTCTACAGGTCGACCAGCTCCTTCAGGCGCCCGTCGCTGTTGCCGATCCGCTCGGCGGGCACGCCCAGCCGGTGCAGCATGGTCAGGTAGAGGTTGGCCAGCGGCGTCTCGTCCGGGTAGCGCAGGTGGCGGCCTCCCTTGAGACGCCCCGCCGCGCCGCCGACGACCAGGGCCGGCAGGTCGTAGGGTACGTGCTGATCGCTCTCGCTCATGCCGCTGCCGTAGAAGATCATCGTCTGATCGAGCAGCGACCCGTCGCCGTCCGGCGTTGCGGCGAGCCGCTCCAGGTAGTAGGCGAAAAGCTGCATGTGGTACGTGTTGATCCGCACCAGCTTGGCGACGCGCTCGGGGTCGGCGGTCGAGTGCGTGACCTGGTGATGGCCTTCGGCCACGCCGATCTCGGGGTAGGTCCGGCCGCTGATCTCCTTGCCGATCATGAACGTGCCGACGCGCGTCAGGTCCGCCTGGAACGCCAGCACCATCAGGTCGAACATCAGCCGGGCGTAGTCGTCGAACGCCTCCGGGATGCCGCCCATGGGCCGCTCCAGCGTCGGCAGCTCGCGATCGCCCTGCGCCTCGGCGCGCTGGATCCGCAGCTCGACGTCCCGGATGGCGTCGAGGTACTCGGTCAGCTTGACCCGGTCGCGCGCCCCGAGCACGGCCCTCCGGTCGGCGACGATGTCGGACACCGAGTCGAGGATGCTTCGATTCTTGCGCAGGCGGGCCGCCCGCGCCGCGGGGTCGGTCGTGGCGGCGTCGCCGAACAGCCGCTCGAAGACCGCGCGCGGGTTGTTCTCCACCGGGAGCGGCGTCGTCGGCGTCCGCCAGGAGAGCGTGTTGATGTAGGCGCAGCTGTATCCGCCGTCGCAGGCGCCCGCCCGGTCCGTCGCCTCGAGGCCGACCTCGAGCGACGGAAGCTCCGTCTCGCGGCCGAGCTCGGTCGCGG
>JAPOWL010000083.1 GCA_026707615.1 Acidobacteriota bacterium
GTAGGGCCTCCCGCGGCGGAGCTGCAGGCGGTCGAGAAGACGGCGGTTGCGGTCCGGCGAAGAGACTCCGCTGATCGGCACCCGCTCGATGACGGCGCGGGCGCCGGCGTCGATTTCGATGAGGAGCTCGCCGCGCGCCCCGTCGGGGGCGACGTGGGCCTCGATGGCGGGCCGGAGGAAGCCGCGGCGGCGGAGATAGCCGCGGAGCATCCCGACGAGAGGGTCCACCGCCTCGGAGCCGAACGCGGCCCCGAAGGTCTGCCGGATCGTCAGATCGAGATCGTCCGCCGACACCCCGAGCTGCCCCCGGAAGCGAACCCGCTCGATGACGTCGAGGGGCGGAAGCACATAGCGCAGCGCAACCCCGCCGCCGCGGGCCACCGCCTCCACCCGCACGCCGCCGTAGCGTCCCGTGGCGTACAGATGCGTCAGGCTCTCCCGCACCTGGCGCATCGCGAGCGGCTCGCCGACGCGGGTCTCGACCAGCTCCGCCGCCACCGCGTCGTTCGCCGGCCGGCCGTCGCTCACGAAGTCGATGGCGACCACGCGTCGACCGATGAGATCGGCGCTCTGGGCCGAGGCCTGGCCGACGGCGGCCAGCAGCCCGAGGCAGGCCGCGGGCACCAGTCCCGCGCGCCGGACGTCAGAACGCATGGCGCACTCGGAAGTCGAGCGCGTAGGTCTGGTCCTCGTTCTGCGACACGACCCAGGAGAGGCGGTCCGTCGCGTCGTACTCGAGGATCATGATGAGATCCTGGTTGGCCCCGCTCAGGGCGCGCGAGAAGGTGACGTGCGCGCGTTCCGAGATCCGCTTGCCGATCAGCACCCGCGCCGTCGGCACCAGCACGATCGACTCCGAGGTGGTCGGGTCGTCGAGCGACGGCACGATCTCGAACGTGTCGACGCCGAACGAACGCTCCACCACCTCCCCGACGCCGGACGAGACCGGATTCGTGATCAACCGCGCCCCCGCCGCCTGCAGCAGCTCCTGCTGCGAAGCCTCGCGGGCCCGCAGGGTGCGGATCTCCGCCTGCTGCGGGTCGCGCAGGTCGCCCAGCAGCAGACCGACGATCTCGAACTGCTGCAGCGGCGGGTCGGAGGAGAACTCCAGCTCCGGTGCCGTCGATCCGCCCCACGAGCCGTTGAGGCCGAGCGTGACCCGGTAGGTCTGTCCGGGCACCCGGATGTCGGTCTCCACCTCGACGTCGAAGACGGGCTGGATGGCGGTCGGGTTGGAGAAGCTGACGCTGCCGCGGGTGACGCGGTAGCGGTTGCCCTCGAAGAAGACCTGCCCGCGCTCGACCTCGGCGTTGCCGAAGAGCAGCGGCCGGTCGGACGTGCCGCGGAGCGTCAGCTCCGCGCTGGCGACGATCTGGGCGTTGGTGTCGTTGATGCGCAGGGTCGAGGGAGCCACCAGGCGGAGATCGAAGGCGAGGGGCAGCGCCTCGCCGGCGCCGGCGGCCGGCTCGTCCTCCGCCGCGGCGAGCGGCAGCGCGAGCACGGAGCCGCCCGATCCGAAGACGTCCAGCCAGATCGCCTCGCGGACGAAGACCGTGCCGCCCAGCGTCGGCCCGGCAGCCGGCCCCGTGAGCGTCAGCTCGGCATCGGCCGTGGACCGGATGCCGGCCGGGTAGCGCAGGTTCATGTCCGTGGCCCGGGCCGAGATGTTGAAGTCCCCCAGCCCGTAGCCGCGCAGACCGACGCGCCCCCCGAAGAGGAGCCGGCCACCCCCCAGCTCCGCCGTCACCTCGTCGAACCCCACGCCGTCGCGGTCGAAGACCAGCCGCCCCTCGATGGCGTCGAGGGCGTGCGGCAACGCGAAGTGACGGATGCGTCCGCGCTCGATCCGCGCTTCGCCCGTCAGCACCGGATTCCGCCACGAGCCGCCGACCTGCGCCTCGACGCGGGTCTCGCCGGAGCTGCGCACGTCCGGAACGATGCCCCCGAGCGCCTCGAGGTCGACGTCGCCCTCGACTCCCAGGGCCATGCGCTCGTCGGCTAGGTCGACCTCTCCCGTCAGCTCGAGGCGCGCCCCCTCCCCCGCGAGACGGAACCGATCGGCCTTCAGCACCCGCTGCGCCAGGGAGAGGCGGATGGGCCCGTCGTTCTGTACCGGGTAGTCGAACAGGGTCAGGTGGACCTGCTCGGCCTCGATGCCGACCGCGAGCCGATCGAGATCGCGGAGCGGGCCGGCGACACGCACAGCGCCGCTCGCGACGAGCGAGATCGACTCCTCGAGCTCGGGGCGAAGGACGCGTACGAAGGGGTCGAGACGCGTGCCGGTGACCCGCAGGCGCAGCTCCGCGTCCCCTTCCCCCGCCAGCGCGATCCGACCCGACCCCGAAACCGCCAGGCTGGGGGACGCGGCCTCCATAGCGACCTGCATCGTCTCCCCGTCGACGTCGAGCCGCCCGGTCACCTGGCCGACGCTCGCCCCGAGGATCGCCAGGTCGCCGATGGCGCCTTCGAGCGTGTAGCGCGGCGCGTCGAAGGCCCCGACGCCGGAAACGGTGAAATCGAGATCGCCGGCGACGGGGGCGCCCGCCCGCTCCGCCAGCTGCGCCGTCTCCAGGGCCAGCCCCCGGCCGTCTGCGTTGACCGAGTACGTCCCGTTCCAGCGGACGTACATCGCACCGGTCACCTGCCCGTCGCCCTTGCGGACCTCGAGCCCTTCCAGCCACACTCCGTCCCCGTCGAAGCGCAGCCCCGCGTCGGCCCGATCGAACCGTTCCCCGTAGGCGACCCCGCGGCCCAGCGTCAGCGTGCCGTCGCCGTAGGGCCGCCGGTAGGCGCCGGCGAGCTCGATCGTGCCGGAGAGAGGTCCATCGATCGGATAGCCGGCGATCCCGAACGCGTCACGCACGTGCTGCGCCGGAAGATCCGTCAGCCGGAAGCGGGCATCGATCTCCTCCCTCTCCGCGTCCTCCGGCGGCCGGCCCAGCGCGAACCTCCCGTCGACCGCGAGCTCCGTCGGGCCGCGGCCGAACACGCCGCCGGACACCTCGAGGTAGGCGCCCTCGACCGTCACCTCCCCCGCTCCGCGACCCCAGTCGACGTTCCAGGCCCGGATGTCGTCGCCGTCGAACCGGGCCTCGATGCGCGGCGCCAGGAACGCGCCCCGCATGACACCTTCCATCTCGCCCCGGCCGGCCACCTCGATGTCGCCGGTGGGACGGCCGAAGGCGGTCATCACCGCCGCCATCACCCGGTCCGCTTCCTGCCAGTCGGCGCTGCGCACGTGGAACGGAATGCGCGATTCGCCGCCCCACGCGGTCCGGCCGCCGAACGTGATCGAGGTCAGCGGCGTCGCCGCCCAGCTCGGCCCGATCCGGACCTCGTCGGCATCGAAGTCGTACCCGATCCCGGCCCCCAGCGGAAACCGCCAGGGAGTCTCGGCGGGGGCGAACGGGGTCCCGACGTAGGACCGCGGGGGAACGGAAGCGGGAGGGGACTCGCGAGCCAGCAGCGGTGTGCCGGGTGGCGGGGCGACGGTCAGGTGGCCGTCGCCCCGCCGATCCGTGAAATCGCCGATGGGCCAGGCGAGCCGGGTGCGACCGCCGGCCGTCCCCTGCGGCCGCGCGCCCGGGATGCCGACGTCCGACAGCAGCGCGGCGAGGTCGATTCCGTCGTAGCGGCCCTCGAGCGTGGCGACGGCCGGCGTCTCGGCGCCGAGCGGCTCCATCGCGTATGAGAAGTCGAGCCCCCCCCCATAGAAGGTCGAGTGCGCCTCCGTCACCGCGAACCGATCGGCGGTCCAGACGAGGTCGCCGGCGAGCTCGGGAAACGAGAGCCCCTCGAGCGTGGGGTCGGGAGCCCGGAAGCTACCCGTCAGCTCGCGCCCGCCGTCGAACAGGTGCCACCTGCCTCGGAAGTCGGCGTCGCCGGCGACGGTGAAGTCGTCGTCCGCGAAGAAGACCTCCTTCATCACCGCGAGGTCGATCGACGAGCGGTGGACGTCGTACGTCTGCTCGGGCCAGGCGAGCAGATCGACGCGTCCCGTCAGGCGGGCGTCGAAGCCGGTCATCCGCAGGTCGAGCCGGGTCAGATCGACCAGGCCGCCGTCGAGGTCGTAGTCCGCATCGACATCGGTGGTCATCGGCTCGAAGTCGCCGATCCGGACAGTCCCGCCGCGGAACGACATGGTGCCGCCGTAGCCGGTACCCTTCGCCAGGGTCAGATCGACGTTCCGGGCCACGACGGTCCACGAGCCGTGGTCCTCGAAGAGGAACTCGCCCTCGTGGGCGCGGAGCTGCTGCACCGTCGTGACGATGCGGCGCGGCTCCTCCTCCTCCGGGGTGCCGGCGCCGCCCGGCGGGTCCGCCTCCCGCAGCCCGGGGTCGAGCGCGGTCGCCGGCACCGGAGGCGGCTGGTCGTCGTCCTCGCGGCGGGGGGCGAACGGCGGGAAGCTGTTGCGCCCGTCCTCGAACGCCTCCACCACCATGCGCCAGCCCCGCATGTCGACGTCGTCGACCAGGAACTCCCCCCGGAGCAGCGGCAGCCACGCGGTGGAGACGACGATCCGCTCGCCGTGGAAGAAGGGGCGGTCGCCGGGCGAGAGGCCCTCGATGACGAGATCCTCGAGGAGGAAGCGCCCCGGGAGGAGATACGTCGAGAGCCGCCCGATCTGCACCGGCCGGTCGAGGTAGCCGGCGAACTGCCGCTCCGCCTGCGTCTTGAGGGCCGGCCCGAGATCGACGGTGACGACCGAGGCGAGCCCGGCGCACAGGAGCGCCACGACGAGGGCCAGCGACCAGGATCCATAGCGCCGCAGACGGGGCCAGCGACGCAACCACCCGCGGCGACGGACGCGCGGCGCCCGGGAAGCCTCCGCGGGCGAATCGGCCGGCGGGGAATCGGCCGGCGGGGAATCGGCCGGCGGCGGATCGGATTCCGCTTGCGTCATCTCCCTTGGCTCATCGTCGGACATCTGCGTGTCGCGCCGGCCTACAGGAGTCCGCGCCGTTCCGGCGCGGACACCTCGCCCGGGAACCGTCGCCTGCGGCTCCGAATCCCGCCCCCCCGGCCTACCGGAGTGCGGGCCCGTGCGGGGGGGGC
>JAPOWL010000594.1 GCA_026707615.1 Acidobacteriota bacterium
CCGATGATGTCCTACTTCGCGCTCATCGTCGCCTTCTTCGAGCGCTACGACAAGAAGTCCGGCATCGGCACCGTGGTCGCGACCATGCTTCCCTACACGGTCGTCTTCCTCGCCTGCTGGTCGGTGATGCTCGTCATCTGGATGCTGCTCGGCGTTCCGGTCGGACCGGGCGCGGGGCTCTATCTGCAGGCCGCCGGATAGGCCGCCGGCCGGAGGCGCACCCATGCACCTGGAAGAAGTGAACTTTCTCGCCGTCGCCCTGGCCACCGTTCTCGCCTTCGCGCTGGGGGCGCTGTGGTACTCGCCGCTCCTGCTCGGGCGCCAGTGGATGGCGGCGAACGGCTACACCGAGGACAAGCTGCAGGAAATGCAGCAGGGCGCCGGCAAGCTCTACGGGATCTCGGCCGTCTGCTGGTTCGTGATGGCCACCGTGCTCGCGCTCGTCGCGCCGCACTTCGGGGAAGGCGTCGGGGCGACGTTCCACATGGCGGTGCTGCTGTGGTTCGGCTTCGCGGCGACCACCGGCCTCACGAACAACCTCTTCTCGAACCGTCCGCTGCGGGCCTGGCTCATCGACGCGGGCTATCAGATCGGCACGCTGGGGCTCATGTCGATCGTGCTGGGGCTGTGGCGTTGACGGCTGACGACCAGACGTTCCGGCTGATCCTCGTCGTCGGGATGGCCGCGTTCCTGCCGGTCGCGCTGTATCACCGCGTCCGCTCGCAGTCGAGCGGCGAGTCGCTCGACCGGCGGCAGGAAGGGCTCTTCATCCTGCTGACGCTGCGTCCGCTCGGCCTGGCGACGATGGGCGGTCTGGTGGCGTTCCTCGTCAACCCGACGTGGATGGCATGGGCGTCGGTGCCCCTCCCGGCGGCCCTGCGCTGGGCCGGCGTGGCGGTCGGCGTGCCCACGGTGGCGCTCGGCATCTGGACGTTCCGGAGCATCGGCCGGAACATCACCGATACCGTCGTCACGAGGCGCGAGCACACGCTCGTGACCCACGGTCCGTACCGCTTCGTGCGCCACCCGTTCTACGTCACCACCGGCCTCGCGCTCGTCGCCAACAGCCTCACCACGGCCAACTGGTTCATTGCGCTCACGGGCGCCGGCGCCCTGGCCCTCATGGTGCTCCGGACCACCACCGAGGAGGCGAAGCTGGTCGAGCGCTTCGGCGACGACTACCGCCGCTACATGGCGCGGACCGGCCGCTTCTTCCCGCGGTTCCGGTCCGCGCCCGAAGCAGGGTAGGAGTCTGCGCCGCGGAACCGGCGACGCGAGAGTCCCTCGCGCGCGCAGACTCCCGCCGCGACGGCAGGTCGCGTCAGGCGACGGGCGGGCGAGCGGTCGACGTCAGTGGCCGCCCTCCGCCGGCAGCCCGTCGAAGCCCGGCGGGAGCTGCGCCCCCAGCGAGTTCTGGAACATCGCGAGCTGGGTGTAGTTGCCGACGATCAACACGACCTCGACGAGCTGCTCCTCCGTGTAGCGCTCGGCCAGCGCCGCCCACGTGGGGTGGGAGACGAAGCGGCTGGCGTGCAGCTCGTCGGCCGCCCTGAGCAGCGTGCGGTCGAAGTCCCGCCAGCCGGCAGCGTCCGCCCCGGCCGTCACCCGCTGGATCTCGTCCGGGGTCAATCCGGCCTCCTGCCCGATGACGTCGTGCCGGCCCCAGATGTAGTCGCCGCGCGACAGCCAGGCCGTCCGCAGGATGAGTATCTCCCGGTCGCGGGTCGGAATCGTGGCGTTGCGCACGAAGAAGCCCGTGTAGTCCCAGTACCGCCGGCACATCTCGGTGCCGTCGGGGCAGAGCTCCCGCATCGGGCCCTCCCCCACGTCGTCGGGCAGCGTGATGCGCGGAGCGTCGAGATGGTGGAACGGCGCCACCCGGCTCGCGCCCGGCTCCTGCGCCGAGGCGACGGTCGCGCCGACCGCGAGGGCTCCGCCGACGAAGACGACCGCGACGGCCAGGCCAATCCTCCGCATCGTGCACCTCCCTTGCCGACGGCGCCGCCCTTTGCGGCGCTCGGCCCCATACCGTAGCATCAAGGCATGGCGTTGATGCTGTCGAAGACCTACGACGCGTTCAAGGCAGCCGGAGCACCGGACGACAAGGCGCGTGAAGCCGCGGAGGAGATCGCAGGCTTCGAGGACCGTCTCCACGGTGTCGAATCGGACGTCAAGCTCGTCAAGTGGATGGTCGGTTTCAACCTGGCTCTGTCCATGGCCATCGTGGCGCTCTCGTTGCAAGTGCTCGCGAGGTGACGCGCCGGACCGCCTCGAGTCGCGATTCGTCTTGGGTCCTGCGCCGTCGCGATGCCCCGTCGAGTGGGAGGTAGCTCATGAAGATCCGCGCGTGCCTGGCGTCGCTGGCGGCTGCCCTGTTCCTGGCGGCACTGCCCACCTCGGTTGCTGCGCAATGCGATCCCGACGGAGACGTGCAGTTCGTCTGCGGCCCGGCCGATCCCGAGGATCTGGCCGCGGTGCCGGAGTCGCCGTGGGTGATCGTCTCGAGCATGGCGAACCCCGGGCAGCTTTTCGCGACCGACAGCCGCGACCACTCGTCGCGGCCCATCTTCCCGCTCGACACGTCGGCCCCGCGGCACGACACGGCGACCTACGGGTCGTGCCCCGGTCCCGACACGACCGGCTTCCAACCCCACGGCCTCGGCCTGCGCGCCGGGGCGGACGGGATGCACACGCTGTACGTCGTCCGCCACGGGGCCCGCGAGGCGGTCGAGGTGTTCGAGGTGGACGCCAGCGGCGGCTCGCCGACGGCCACCTGGGTCGGCTGTGCCGTCGCCCCGGAGGGCGTCGGCCTGAACTCGGTGGCGGCCCTCCCCGGCGGCGGCTTCGTCGCCACGAACTTCCAGCGCGACGAGGGCGAGCTCTGGGAGTGGCAGCCGGGCGCCGGCTGGAGCCAGGTGCCGGGCAGCGAGACGGCCGGCCCCAACGGCATCGAGGCCTCGCCCGACGGCCGCTGGCTCTACATCGGCGGCTGGGGCACGCAGTCGCTCATCCGACTGTCGCGGGGCCGGACGCCGGTCGAGACGGAATCCGTCGACGTCGGCTTCCACATCGACAACGTCCACTACGCGCCGGACGGCTCGCTGCTCGCTGCCGGGCACGCCGGGAGCGGGCCGGACTCAATCTTCGCCTGCCTGGGGCAGGGCGCCTGCGACGGCGTCACATCGCGGGTGGCGCGCATCGACCCGGAGAGCCTGACCGCCGAGGAGATCGTCCACTACCCCTCGAACGACCTCGTGATCCTCGGCACGGTCGGCATCCAGGTCGGCGACGAGATCTGGGTGGGCGGCGTCGGCGGCGGCCAGCGCATCGCACGCTTCCCGGCGTCGCCTCGCTAGGAGCTCTGCGCCACCGAACGGCGCCGACCCCGGGTTGGTCGAGGCGGTCAAGAGCCGATCGGACACCGGCGCCGATCGGGCCGGCTTCCACCCCGTGGCGGGGCGCAGCGGGCGGACGCCCGCGTGCTACAGTGGACGACGTGGAAGCGCACGGCGGTCCCGACGCCGGGGACCTCTCGGCCACGATGCACACCGGGCCGCTGGGCTCCACGATCCACGTCCTTCGCGCCGATGCGGGAACGGTAGCCGAGCTCGCCGCCATCGACTGGAATCGGCGCTTTCGGCAGGTGTGCCTGGATCCGGTGCGCGGGATCATCACCCTGATGACCCCCTCGCGCCTCCACGGCGATCTGGCCGAGATCCTGGGTCAGATCGTGGATGCGGCGGGTAGCGTCATCACCGGCGCCTCGAAGGGCCTCCGTGACACCCGCCTCCGCGGGCCGGCCGATCCTCCCGGCACGGGGCTGGAACCGGACTGCGCGTTCTACGTCGGCGAAAACGCCAGGGCCTATCGCGCGGCCCTCGTCGACGGCGAGGCAGCGGCCGACGCCTTCTTCGAGCGGACCCCGCCCGACCTGGTGGTCGAGGTCGAGATCACGAACGCCGACGCCGGCAAGGTCGAACGCTACCGCGACATCGGCGTGCGGGAGCTCTGGCGCCTGCACGGGCGGAAGGGAACGCGGGACTTGCGGGTGGAGTTCCTCGCCCTCGGCCCCGGGACGCCTCCGCGCAGTCTCGCCGCATCGCGCGTTCTCGGCGGCCTCACGGCCGGCGACGTTCGCGAGGCGGTGGACCGGGTGCGGCTCAGCCTGACGGCGGACGAGCGGAAGGAGGCTGTCGCTCGGGTCGTGCGCGGCAGGCGCGCGGGAATCCGCGTGCGCGAGGAGGGCGCCGACTGGGGCGCGCCGCGCCACGAGTCTGCGCCGTAGAACGGCGAGGACACCCTCGAGGCCGGTCGAGCGCCGAGCGGAAGGGTGCGGCGAAGGGCGGCGAGCATCGCAGTATGCGCATCGGCATCCCCACCGAGATCAAGGCGGACGAGAACCGCGTCGCCATCACCCCCTCGGGCGTCGCGGCATTCGCCGCCCGCGGTCACGAAGTGGTCCTCGAAGCGGGCGCCGGACTGTGCAGCGCGATCCCGGATCGCGCCTACCGCACCGCCGGCGCGACGGTGGTCGAGGGAGCTGACGCGGTCTGGGAGCGCGCCGAGCTGATCCTGAAGGTGAAGGAGCCCCTCGCGCCCGAGTTCGAGCGGATGCGGCCGGGGCAGATCGTCTTCACCTACCTCCACCTCGCGGCGTCGCGGGAGCTCACGGCGCAGCTCCTGGAGCGCCGCGTGGTCGGCATCGGCTACGAGACGGTTCAACTCGCCGACGGGACGCTCCCGCTGCTCGTGCCGATGTCGGAGGTCGCGGGACGGCTGTCGATCCAGGCGGGAGCGACTTCGCTCGAGATGCGCTCGGGCGGCAAGGGACTGCTGCTGCCGGGGGTGTCGGGCGTGCGGCGCGGCCGGGTGACGATACTCGGCGCGGGCGTCGTCGGGCTGAACGCCTGCGTCGTCGGCGTCGGGTTCGGGGCCGACGTGACGATCGTCGACATCAACCCGCTGCGGCTGGCCTACGTCCGCGACGTCGTCCAGGGCCACGTCACCACGCTGATGTCGAACGCCGCGAACATCGAGGGTGCCGTCGCCTCCGC
>JAPOWL010000019.1 GCA_026707615.1 Acidobacteriota bacterium
TTTATGTAAAGATCGATGACAATTCTCTTCCTTTTATAATATTTAATCATCTTGTACGAGTTCGAAGTTTTATTCGACTTTTAGACGATGAACAACCGCGGCAAGAAGCTCTCGAATCTGGAATTGCTCAAGAATCGCCTGATCTACTTGACGACCCTCTACACCGATGCGGAGCTGGGTGCTGCGGGGCGGAAAGACCTGCGCAAGCGAATCAATGAGGCTTGGAAGGAAGTCTATTACCAGTTGGGGCGCAACAAGTCGAAGCCGCTGAACGACGACGACTTTCTGCGAGCCCACTGGATGATGTACCCCAAGTTCTCGCTACCGACGGGGAAGGACTACATCAAGTTCCTGTTGGAGGAGCAGTTTACACCGCAGCGTGTCCATCGGAAGATCGTTCAGCCGGTGGAACTGGAGGCGACCGAGGAGCAGACATGGGGCGCAGACGTGGAATCGGACGACGAGAACGAACTGGACGAGGTCGAAAGCAGCGTGCCGGCGCCGGTATCTGCGTTGCGGCCGACGGAGATTCACGACTACGTCAACAGCCTCAAGGCGGCTTCGCCTCACTGGTTTCGCACGTATTTCCCCGAGATGACGCCCGAGCCGTTGACGCGAGAGGAGATTGAGTGGGTTCAACGGCTGAAGCGGCTGGGCATGGGGTATTTTCGCCCGTTGCTGATGGCGTTTCTGATGAAGTACAGCGATCCCGTGCAGCGTATCGACGCCTTGAAGGCGATCGAACGGTTCGTCTTCGTCGTGTTTCGGCTGACCGAAGCCCGTTCGCATTATGGCCGCTCGGAATTCAGCAACGCGGTCCGGGAGATCGGCCGTGGGAGGATGAAGCTGGCGGAACTGAAGGAGCGACTGCGTAACCGTATGCGTTGGGCTTTCACGGAAGAGGGCTGTCTTGCGGGTGACTTCCATCGGTTGCTTCAGAAGAAGTTTGAGGACGGTCAGGGCTACTACCACTGGTCTGGATTGAAGTACTTCCTTTACGAGTACGAGTTGGAGTTGCTGTCCCGCGGTCGCCAGAAGAAGGTCGACTGGACGGACTTGCTCAAGACGCGGAGGGACAGAATCTCCATTGAGCACATCTATCCGCAGGCCGCGACGACGGGGTGGCCGGCTTTCGAAGGCCTTGGCGAACGAGAACGGGGGGCGTATTGCAATAGTCTCGGCAACTTGTTGCTTCTCTCGTCAGCGGTCAATTCTTCGTTGCAGAACGACGCATTCGCGGAAAAGAAGGAGCCGAGATTCCGCAGCGACCGTGCGAAGCGGCGCAACGGTTACGCAGACGGCTCGCACTCGGAAATCGAGGTTGCGCAGTGCGAGGATTGGGGACCCGATGAGATTCGGGAGCGAGGCATTCGGTTGCTGGAGTTCATGGAGAAACGCTGGAGCATTCGTTTCGCCGACGAGCAGGCACGGGAGGAGCTGCTGTTTGTCGGAACAGCCGGGCGCGAGGGGAGCCGATGAAGGAGTCCGGCGGGACGCAGGGGACGGCGATTGGGCGACGTTGGCTGAGGCCGGACGGGCGCCGGAGCTCGAGGCGCTGGAGCCGGAGGTGGGTGGGGGAGGTCGCGAAGGTCGTGGCCGAGAAGGGCGGCCACGGGCCGCCCTTCTCGCGTCCTGGCTCAGACCCACCAGTTCGCCTGACGACGCTCGCTCGGCGAACGGACTGTTTCCAAGGCCGCTACGGCAGCTCGTCCGCGGCCCAGGGCTGCACGGCGGGTTCCCCGCGCTCGTAACGCCGCAGGTTGTCGGCCAGCCGCCGCACGACGGCCTCGGCGCTCCCGGCCTGCACGGCGGTGCTGCGGACGTCCTGCTGCACGGCGGCGGCAGCGGGGTACTGTCCGGCCGCGGCCAGGGCCATGGCGTACGTCTCGCCGACGGCGAGGGTCTCGTCCCGGCTGTCCTGCCGCTGCTCGAGGAGCGACTCGGCCAGGGCGAGGGCCCGCCGGGCGTCGCGGACCCCGGGATCGGCCGCGGCCGCGCGCAGCCGGGCGAGGGCGCGGGTGAAGCGACGGTCGTCCGGGAACGCCCGCTGGCCCTCCCGGAGGCGGGCCTCGGCGTCGGCGTAGCGCTCCAGCAGCCCTTGCGTCATGGCGGCCCCGAGCGTCGCGGTGGCATCGAGGGGCGCCAGGGCCAGCGCCGCCGCGTACTCGGCCTGCGCTTCCTCCGGGCGTCCGTCCATCGCGAGCAGGCGCGCGAGCGCCACCCGCGCCCCGAGGTAGCCCGGCTTGCGCGCCAGCACCGTCCGCAGCCGCTCGATGGCGGCGCCCAGGCGGTCGGTCTGGGCGAGGATCATGGCGAGGTTGAAGTGCGCCTCCGAGTACTCGGGGGTGACCTCGATGATCCGCTCGAACGCGGTCTCCGCCCCGCGGGCGTCGCCCATGCGCCAGAGGGCCGTGCCGAGGCGGTGGCGCAGGTTGGCGCGGTCGGGGTCGAGCGCCAGCGCCCGGTCGAAGAAGTCGGCCGCGGCGGCCCAGTTGCCCGCGGCCAGGGCCTCGCCGCCCCGGAAGTCGAGGAGCAGGGCGCTCTCGAAGCGCTGCTCGAGCTCCCGCAGCACGGGGTCGTCGGGCCGCGGCTCGATCTCTCCCTGCCGCGCCATGTGGGCGCGGGCCCGTTCCGTCTCGCCCAGGCGGCGGTAGGCCATCGCGAGGGGGTAGTGGATGCCGTTCGCCTCCGGGGCGAGCGCGAGGGCCTCCTCCAGCGCATTCACGGCGACTTCGTCGTCCCGGCGGGCCAGTGCGGCGCGCCCGGCGCCGTACCACGCGGCGGCCGAGCCGCGGTCGACCGCCAGCGCCTGCTCGAAGCGCGGCGCGGCGGCCTCGGGACGCCCGAGCGCGAGGTAGACCTCGCCCAGGCGGACCAGCGTGGCGACGGCCCGGGGCGCAATCTCGGCCGCGTGCTCCAGGAAGGTCACCGCCTCGTCCAGCGGGCCCTGATTGCGGTACAGGTGGCCGAGCAGGTGCGCCCAGCGCCATTCCCCCGGGGCGAGCGTTTGCGCGTTGCGGTAGTAGGCCTCGGCCGTCTCGAGCTCGCGGGCCGCCAGCAGCAGGTCGCCCATCCCGCCGTAGGCGGCGGCGAGCTCGGCGGCGGTCGCGCTTCCGTCGCCGACGGTGCGGGCGAGCGTGTCGTAGCGCTCGCGCATCTGGCGCGCCGCCGACTCTCCCATCGCGGAGAAGTCGGGTCGGATGACCTGCTCGAGGCCCAGGCCCTCGGGCGGAGCGAGCATCCCCGGGCCGTCCCCGCCGGTCGGGCCCACGGATCCCGCACAACCCGCCGAGAGGAGGGCGGCCAGTGCGGCGGCGGCCAACGCGGCGGCGGCCGGGCGGCCGGTCATCGCGCTCGCCCCTCGCCCCGCACCAGCGTGGTCCAGCGGTCGATCGGGACGTCGGCCCACTCCTCCGTGCGTCCTCCCGGCCAGTGGACGCGCACCGTCGGCGCGGCGGTCGACCCGCCCAGCCCCAGGAGCACGCGCGGGTCGTTGGCCGAGGCGTAGCTGCCGTCGGCGCGCACCCGGCGCCGCAGGGTGGTCTCGCCGTCCCGGAGGACCTCGACGCGGGCGCCGAGCATGTCGCGGCCGGTCGCCGCGGCGCCCCCGCCTGCGACCGCGGCCGGGGCCGCGCTTACGAGGCGCAGGCCGAGCCAGTGGGCGCGATTGCCGACGGTGTTGACGAGGAGGCGGACGCGCCCGTTGAGGTTGCCGAGCAGGGCGTCGGGATCGCCGTCGTTGTCGATGTCGCCGAACGCGGCGCCCCGGCTCACCTCCACCAGAGCGAGCGCCGCTCCGGCTGCATCGGTAGCGTCCTCGAACCGCCCGTCGCCGGTGTTGCGCAGCAGCAGGTTGCGTTCCTCGAAGGGCATCGGATGGTCGGGCCGGCCCGGCTTGGCGTCGAGCGCGCCGTGCGCCAGCAGCAGGTCGAGCCAGCCGTCGTTGTCGACGTCGATCCAGGCCGTGCCCCAGCCGGTGTAGCCGAGGCTCAGCCCGTGCACCCGCGAGGCGGCGCTCCCGTCCTCGAACGTCGCGGACCCGTCGTTGACGTACAGATTGTGCCCCTCGGTGGGCAGGTGCGTCATGAACAGGTCCTCGTCGCCGTCGTTGTCGAAGTCGCCGGCGTCCACCCCCATGCTCGCTTCCGGCTTGCCGTCCTCGCTGAGCGCGGCCCCGCTCATCAGTCCCAGGTTGCCGAACGTCCCGTCGCCGCGGTTCATCCAGAGCAGGTTGTCGCGGCCGTCGTTGGCGACGTAGATGTCCATCCAGCCGTCGCTGTCGAAGTCCGCCGTGGAAACGCCGAGGGCCGGCCCGAACGGCTCGGTGACGACGAACGCGGCGGCGGTGACGTCCTCGAAGGTGCCGTCGCCGCGGTTGCGGAACAGGCGATCGGTTTCCGGCTCGAAGTGCTCGGGGCCGCAGTGGCTGCGGCGGTCCGACAGGACGGTGCAGACCCGCTCGCCGCTGAAGTCGTAGTGCACGTAGTTGCCGACGTAGAGGTCGAGCCAGCCGTCGCGGTCGATGTCGACGAACGACGCCGAGACCCCCCAGCCCGCGTCGTCCGCGCCGCTCGCAGCCGAGACGTCGGTGAACGTTCCGTCGCCGTTGTTGCGGTAGAGGCGGTTGGGGCCGAGAAACGTGAGGTAGAGGTCCACCCAGCCGTCGTTGTCGACGTCGCCGGTCGCGATCCCCATGCCGTGGCCGCGGGCGTCGATGCCGCTCGCCTCGGTGACGTCCGTGAAGCGCAGCGTCCGCGTGCCGTCCGCCCCGACCTCCAGGTCGTTGCGGTACAGCCGGCCGCGGAGCGGCAGCGGGCCGACCGGCTCGAAGAGGGCGTCGGCGAACGTCTTGCCCTCGCCCATCATCTGGCCCTGGACGAAGTAGGCGTCGAGGTCGCCGTCGTTGTCGTAGTCGACGAGGCCCACGCCGGCCGGCATGATCTCGGGGAAGTAGTACTCGCCGGACATGCCGTTGAAATGGACGAAGTCGATCCCGGCCGCGGCGGCCCGGTCGACGAACCAGTCGTTCGGGCTCTCGGCGGGGACGGGCG
>JAPOWL010000545.1 GCA_026707615.1 Acidobacteriota bacterium
CTCATGCCGACCACCAGGGTCAGGAGATCGGTGAGCGAGAACCCGGGGGACCGCAGCAGCGTTCGAGCGGCGACACGAGCATCGGACCGGAGGTCGTCGAGCCACGGCAGCCCGCGCTGGTCCCGCAGGGCCTCGAGGGCCTGCGGCACTCCGCCCAGACGCACGCGCGCCAGACGCGCGGCCTCGGCCCGCGAGTGGCCCTGCCGGCGGAGCTCTTCCTCGGCCAGCTCGAGATGAAAGCGCAACTCGCGCTCCAGATCGTGATCGGCTGCGTTGCGCCGGAGCACGCCCCGGAAACGACGCCAGAACTCGCGCAGGACAGCCATTCGGTGATTCCTCCCGCCAGCCCGGCGCGCCGCCCCTCAGCGAACGTGCGGGGCGGACCGCGCCGGACGGCCCCGACCTCGGTACGGCATCGCTCGTAGACGCGGCGTCCCGCTCACGCCGGCTCCTCGAACAGGGCGTCGATGATCGATACCATGCGGTCCAGGCTGCGCTTCTCCGCCGCCAGATGGCTCCGGCCGGCCGCAGTGACGGCGTAGAACCGGGCGCGGCGGTTGTTCCCCGTCGTGCCCCACTCCGCGCTGATGAGCCCGCGCTGCTCCAGCCGCATCAGGCCGGGATAGAGGGTGCCCATGTTGAGGACGAGGGCGCCGTCGGACACCTGCTCGAGCCGGCCCGCGATCGCGTAGCCGTGCGACGGCCCGAGCACGACCAGAGCCTGCAGCACCATCAGGTCGAGCGTGCCGCGCAGGACCTCCGTCCTGGAAGGGTCTCTATTTGCCATCCCAATGAACGTAGCCCGAACTCTGTTGGCATGTCAAATGGAAACCCGCGGCGGCAGCGAACGCCGAGGCCGCGGCAGCGAACGCGGAGGCCGTGGCAGCCCCGGGGTTCGGGCAGCGGTGCGGGGCGGGCGACGACATGCGCCACGCCGAGACGTTGATTGGGACGGCCGCGTCAGGTAGGATTCGACATTCTCGGTGTCGTTCGTCCGGTGATGGCTCGGCGGATGGCGGCCAGGGCTCGTCCCCGCTGGCGGCCGCTTCGTGACGGGGAACGCACCATGCAGCACCGACAAGGGCTCGCGTCGCCGATCCTCCTCCTCTTCCTCATGTTTCTCATGGCCGGGGGCGTGCTCTCGGCCGCGGAGCCCGACGCGCGCCTGCCGGAGCTGGCGCGCTCCGGGGATCGGGCGGGAGTGGCGAGCCTGCTCGCCGCGGGCGACGTGGACGTCGATTCCCCCGGGGTCGACGGCACCACGGCGCTCCACTGGGCGGCGTATGCCGACGACGCGGAGCTGGCGAGCCTGCTGCTGGACGCGGGCGCCGACCCCAACGCCGAGAACCGGAACGGCGCGACGCCCCTCGCCCTTGCGTGCACCAACGCCAACCCGGCCCTGCTCGAGGGGTTGCTCGAAGCGGGCGCGGATCCGAGCCTGGCGCCGAACGGAGAGCCGCCGATCCTCGGCTGCGCGCGGACCGGCCGCGTCGCCGCGTTGCGGGCCCTGCTGCGCTACGGCGCGAGCGTGGACGCAGCGGACACGTGGCGGGGCCAGACCTCGCTCATGTGGGCCGCGGCGGAGAATCACGCGCCGATCCTGAACGTGCTGCTCGAGAACGGTGCCGCCGTCGACACGCCGTCGACGGGCGGCTTCAACGCGCTCATGTTCGCGGTGCGGCAGGACGCGCACGACGCGGCTCGGCTGCTGATCGCCGCCGGCGCCGACGTGAACGTGCATCTGCCGGGTGCGCGCAGAGCCGCGCAGCCCGCCGTCCCCGGCCCGAGCCTGCTGAGCATGGCGGTGACGAACGGCCACTACACGATGGCCGCCGTGCTGCTGGAGGCCGGTGCCGACCCCGACGCGCGCGACGCGCAGGGGAACGGCATCCTCCACAACCTGGTGCAGCGCCGCTCGCCCCAGCGCCATCTGGCCAACCAGTTCGTCGACTCCTACGGCGTCGACCCGACGCAGCTCGACAGCCTGGAGCTGATGCGGATGCTCGTCGCCCGCGGGGCCGACCCCAACGCGCGGACCGAGCCGACCCCGATACGCCACGAACGGTGGACCGACGAGGGCATCTTCAGCGCCGGGCGGCCGTACATGGACAACGGCGTCAACCTGGGCGGGGCGACGCCGTACATCCTGGCCGCGCAGGGCGCCGACGTCGAGGCGATGCGCGAGCTGGCTGCGCTCGGCGCCGATCCGCGGCTGGCGACCTATGCCAACAACACGGCGGTCATGATGGCGTCCGGGGTCGGCCATATCGAGGGCTCGCGGCGCTTCCGCGCCGAGAAGGACGCGCTCGAAGCCGTCAAGCTGGCGCTGGCCGCGGGCGTCGACGTGAACGCGAGCAACGCCAACGGACAGACGGCGCTCCACGGCGCCGTCTACCGGGCCGCCAACACGATCATCGGACATCTCGTCGGGGCGGGCGCGCGCACCGACTTCGAGGACGAGCTGGATCGGAGTGCGCTGGACCTCGCGGAGCAGGGCTTCAACCAGATCGCCAGCGTCATCCGGCGCGACAGCGCCGCCGAGCTGCTCCGCAGTCTCGGTGCCGTGGCGACGCCGGATGGCCGCACCGTGCCGGCCGACCAGCGCTAGGAGTCTGCGCCCGCGGCCGCGGACGGCCGCTCGGGCAGCAACGGACGGCGGAACTACGGGGGCTTTTCGCATGAAGACCAGACGGCACGCCGGGCTCATTCTCGTGCTGGCAATGGCGGCCAGCGGCCTGCTCTCGGGCGTCGCCATCGGGCAGGTGACCGGCGTCGCCGCGGCTGCCGCGACCGGCGTGGCGCCCACCACGTCGATCGAATCCGCCGCGTCGGCCGAGGCCGCCGAGTACGGCGCGCTCATCGGTCGCTACTGCGTCACCTGCCACAACGGCCGGCTGCTGACGGCGGGGTTGTCGCTCGACGACGTGGAGGTCAGCGAGGCGCACGTCGCCGCCGACGCGGAGCTCTGGGAGAAGGTCGTCCAGAAGCTTCGCAGCCGGACCATGCCGCCGCCCCGTCGTCCGCGGCCGGACGACGACAGCTATCGGGCGTTCGCCTCGTGGCTGGAGACCTCGCTCGACCGGGCGGCCGAGGCGGCGCCGAACCCCGGCCGGCCGCAGCTCCACCGGATGAACCGCGCCGAGTACCGCAACGCCGTCCGCGACCTGCTGGCGCTGGACGCGGACGTGAGCGCGCTGCCGGCGGACGACTCGACGTTCGGCTTCGACAACATCGCCGATGCTCTGGGCGTCTCGCCCCTGCTGCTCGAGAGCTATGTCACGACGGCGCGCAAGATCAGCCGTCTCGCGGTCGGGAGCCCCGTCATCCCGACCGTTACGACGACCTACAAGACGCCCGAGGACCTCACGCAGGACTACCACCTGCGCGAGTTGCCGCTCGGCACCCGTGGCGGCATCCGCGTCGCGGAGCACTTCCCGGTCGACGCCGAGTACGAGATCCGCGTGCGGCTGCGCCGGACCGCCGTCGGCACCATTCGCGGCATCGGCGAGGAACACCACCTGGAGCTGACCCTCGACGGCGAGCGCGTCGGGCTGTTCCCCATCGGCAGCGAGGACGCGTACACGGCTCTCGTGGTGAACGAGCAGAACCCGGGCCAGACCGTCAGCCGGGCCTTCACGGCGGACGAGGGGATGCGGGTGCGGCTGCCGATCCCGGCCGGACGCCACGAGATCGTCGCCGCCTTCGTCGGCAAGCCGGCCGCACTCTCCGAGGAGACCCGGAAGCCGTTCCTGCGGAGCTACGTCGCGTCCAACAGCCGGCGGGGCCTGCCCGACGTCGACAGCGTGCTCATCGCCGGCCCCTTCGACCCGCGGCGCCCCGACGACACCCCGAGCCGGCAGCGCATCTTCACCTGCCGCCCGGAGATGCCGTTGAACGATGCTGCGCCCGACGCCGCCGCACCGGGCGATGCCGCCCCCGGCGACGCCGCAGCATGCGCCCGCTCGATCCTGTCGCGTCTGGGCCGGCAGGCCTACCGCCGCCCGCTCGAGGCGCCGGAGCTCGACCGCCTCCTCGCGTTCTACGAGCAGGGAAGCCGCGACGGCGGCTTCGAGGTCGGCATCGAGCTCGCCCTGCGCTTCCTGCTCGCGAGCCCGCAGTTCATCTTCCGGCTGGAGACCGAACCCAGCGACCTGGCAGCCGGTGCCGTCTACCCGGTGTCGGACCTCGACCTCGCCTCGCGCCTGTCGTTCTTCCTCTGGAGCAGCATCCCGGACGACGAGCTGCTCGCGGTGGCCGAGCGCGGCGAACTCGGCGCGCCGGACGAGTTGCGGCGGCAGGTGCGTCGCATGCTCGCCGACCCCCGCGCGTCGGCCCTGGTCGAGAACTTCGCCGGCCAGTGGCTCTACCTGCGCAACCTCGCCAACACCCATCCGGACCCGCCCACGTTCCCCGACTTCGACGACAACCTGCGCCGCGCCCTGCAGCGGGAGACCGAGCTCTTCTTCGGGAGCGTGATGGCCGAGGACCGCAGCATCCTCGAGCTGCTGACCGCCGACTACACGTTCCTCAACGAGCGCCTGGCGCGCCACTACGGCATTCCCGGCATCTACGGCGACCGCTTCCGCCGCGTGGCCGTGACCGACGACGCGCGCCGCGGCATCCTGGGCCACGGCAGCCTGCTGACGGTCACGTCGTACGCCACCCGCACGTCGCCCGTGCTGCGGGGCAAGTGGATTCTCGAGAACCTCCTCGGGTCGCCGCCTCCCCCGCCGCCGCCGGACGTGCCGGACCTCGAGGACAGCGGGAGCGCCGAGGGCCTCTCCATCCGGGCGCGCCTGGAGCAGCACCGGGCGAACCCGGCCTGCGCCGCCTGCCACGCGCAGATGGACCCCTACGGCTTCGGCCTCGAGAACTTCGACGCCATCGGCCGCTGGCGCAGCAGCAGCGGCGGCGAGCCGATCGACGCGTCGGACGTGCTGCCGGACGGCACGGCGTTCGAGGGGCCGAGCGAGCTCCGGGAGGCCATCCTGCGGCGGCCCGAGTCGTTCGTCGAGACGTTCAC
>JAPOWL010000485.1 GCA_026707615.1 Acidobacteriota bacterium
CCTCCCACGTCTCGTGCCCGAACTCGCCCGGCTGCGGGATGGTGTTGAAGCGCCACTTCAACTGTCCGGTGACGGCGTCGTAGCCGCGGATGTAGCCCGGCGCCTGGTCCCGCCGGTCGAACTGGTCGATCGTGAAGATGCCGACGATGACCGTGTCGCGGCAGATGAGCGGCGCCGCCGTCCAGCGATACTCCTCGAGATGCGGCACGCCGGCCGTCAGGTCGACCTTGCCGCCGGTGCCGAACTCCCGCAGCGGGTCGCCGGTCCGTGCGTCGAGGGCCACGAGCTGCTCGCCGCTCACGACGAACACCCGCTCGTCGTCGCGCTCCGGATCGTGCCAGTACCCGACGCCGCGGGTCGCTCCCCCGCGCGGCCGCCCGGCGCCGTCCTCGAGCGCCCGGTAGACCCACGTCGTCTCGCCCGTGGCGGGGTCGATGGCCGCGGCCTGACCCAGGTTGGTGCTCATCAGAAGCCGCCCCCCGACCATCAGCGGCGTGGTCAGCAGCAGCGGATTGAACTGCAGGTCGGGATCGGCGTCCGCCAGCTCGTGGTCGACCGAGTGCCACCGCCAGGCGATGTGGAGATCCTGCACGTTGCCGGCGTGGACCTGATCGAGTGGCGAGTACTTCGTGCCTCCCGCCTCGCCCGCGTAGCTGCGCCATTCGCCGCCGGCCGCGCCCTGCTGCGCGAAGGCGGGTGTGGGTTCGGCAACGACGGCGCCAAGGAGGACCGTGGCGGCCAGGAATGCTCGGACCGTCGGCATCGCTGTACTCCGCATCGTTACCCTCCAGGGTTAGCGTTCGAGCAGCGTGTGCTGGCCCGGGTCGCGTCGCGCCTCGTTTCTTGCCGTATCAGACCCGCGGGAGCCGGTAGACCCGCAGCGCGGTGTCGTGGAACATCGCCGCCCGCTCGTCGGCCGAGAACCCCCGCGTCAGCTTCTTGAACTGGTTCCAGAGCACGGTGTACGAGCACGACAGCTTGTCGACCGGGAAGTTGCTCTCGAACATGCAGCGCCGCGGCCCGAACGCGTCGATGATGTGGCGATACCAGTCGCCGTTGGCCTCGAGCAACGCGTCCGAGGTCGGCGGTCGGTCGCGCTCGTGCCAGCCGTAGCCGTTCACGACCATCTGGATCCCGCCCACCTTCGCCACCACGTTCGGACGTCGGGCCAGCTCGGTCACGGCCGGCTTCCAGACCTCGAAGACCTCGTCGCGGCGTCCGGCCCAGGGCCCGATCCCGATGGGCCCGCCGAGGTGGTTGAAGATGATGGTCGTGTCGGGGAACGCGTCCGCGAGGTCGGCCAGGTCGGCGATGTGGGTGTGATAGATCCAGCCCTCGAACGTGAGCCCGTAGGGGCGCAGGTGCGCGTAGCCGCGACGGAACTCGGGATCGAGGAGCAGATGCTCGGGCCCGGTCGGACGCCGCGCCACGACGGGCGGCTCCGCCCAGGCGGCCCGGTGGCGGACGCCGCGGAAGCGCTGGGGGCTGGCCGCGATCTGCGCCTCGAGTACCGGTGCCACGCGGTCACCGAGGAGCAGGTTCGCCGACCCCACGATGCCGGTCGCCACCCGGGTCTCACCGTACTGGCCGCTCGCGCTCATGGCGGCGATGCCCTGCACGAACTCCGTCTCGCCCACGATACGGAGCTCTTCCGGACCGTCCGCCCGATACATCGAGGTGCACTCGACGAACACGGTCTGACGGACGTTGTGCGTGTTCGTGTCCTCGAGCAGCTCCTCCAACAGGTAGCGGTTGCCAGGGCGATCCCACAGATGGTGGTGCGGGTCGATGATGGGCAGCTCCGGCTCCAGCACCGCCTCGTCGGTCAACGCCAGCCAGTCGGCGCGAGGACCGCTCGGCGCCGCCGTCCGCTGGGTCTGGGCGCGAGGGCTCATCGAGCCGGGCAGACCAGCCGTTGCCGCCGCGGCCCCGAGGGCCCCCGCCGCCGCTCGACCGAAGAACGTCCGTCGCGTGATGTCATCCATGGTCGTCACTCCTTGCTCCTTGCGAGCCCTCGCCGTCACTCAGGCAGCGCCAGGTACGCCTGGAGACAGCCGACCGCCGGCTGGAGTCTCGAGGATCTGCGCCTTGCCCGTGCCGCGAATGCCGCTGCGGGCCGATAGCGATCATGTGGCCCATGATACGCCGAGGTCCACACGTCGCACCGGCGGGTCCTCGACGGCGCGGCCGAGGAAGCTGCGGACTACCGCTCTCAGGTCGTCCGGTTGCGTTCCCAACCCGGCCGGCTCTCGGTTGCCCGCTGGGGCCTCGTCGCGATCATCAGGGGAAGGTTCTGGCTTCGCGTCGCCGTTCGCCAATGCGTGGCCCGGTCGTTTTCCTCCTCGAAGACCAGCGCGTCGCCTGCCTGCTTCCGGCACAGCAGCACCGCATAGTCCCGGACGGCCTGTGCGCCCGGTCCCTTCTGTCGGAGGTGTCCGTTGATGCCCCACGCCTCGAACTTCTCTTCCGCCTCGTCAGCCGTCATCGTCATGCGGCGCCGGTCCTTGCCTCTGGTCACCGCTTCGACGACGATCCTGTCGGCCGCGACCCCGATCCGCAGCCGCTCGTAGGTGGCTCGCAGGATCGCGCCGGCGCCGGTCTTGCCCAGCGCGTAGTGGTTCTTCTCTTCGCCCTCCGGGATCCCTCGCAGGCGCTCGTGCGCGTTGCTTCCGATGCGGCCGTACCCGACTATCCAATCCAGGGCCAGCGTGTCGAGCCGCTCGTGCGGAATCGTGTTGACCGCGATCTCGAGACTGTGCGGATCGACCTCGCTCGCTTTCCGGATGTCGTAGATGTCGCGGGCCAGCTTGTGGGCCGCCCGTTGCAGCTTCCCCCGCAGGATCTGGGCGTTCGACAGCACCAACTCTTCACGGCCTTCGACCGTCTCGACCGCGTGCCCCTTGGCGATGGCCAACTGATGGCTCCACAACTGGACCGCCTGTTCGTGGGGCCGTTCACCGAAACGGATGTCGTAGAGGTTCAACCGGGAGCTGTACTCCGGTATCGCCCCAAGCTTGCGCACCTGCTGCTGGAACCAGCCGTGCTCGGCGTGTTCGAGTCTCTCGAGGTCGACACCTGCATCCAGGTCGAGGTCGACGTCGAAGCTGATCCGATGGCCCCACCGCGCCGCGAGGACCGTGCCGCCGCCCAAGCGGAACTCGATGCGGTCGCCGATGGCGTCGAGTCCTTGCCTGACGCTGTCTCTCGTAGTGCGCCAGAGCGTGCGTGCCGGCTCCGGCAGCAGCAGGCCGGCGGCAGTCATCAGTCGTCGATTCCGGGCTGGCCGGGGTAGATGGCCCAGCGGTTCAGGGCGGCCGCCGCCGGGCACCGCGACAGGCCGGCCCGGTGCAGCGCGGTCGCGAGCCCGCGGAAAGTGTAGGCGTGCTCGGTCCACGCGGCGAGAAGCTCCTCCCACTCGGCTTCGGTCGCCCAGGTGTCGAGTATCGCGCGCTGCCGTTCGGTCGGGGCCGCGGCGCGTACCGCTTCGTAGAACTCTTCAGCCGTCGGCTGCCGCCGCCAGCCGGAGCAGCTCCGGCCGAAACGCAGGGCGACGCTTCTGCTCCGCTCTCGTGTCTCCTCCGGGCGGGTTGGCGCGTCGATCATCCGGCGCTGCCACGCCGGGGCCGGGGCATCGCTGAAACGTTCTGCAGGCAGCAGCTCGGGGTCCGAAGGCCGGTACGCGGTTCGCTTCGTCAGCGCCACCATCTCGGGGGACAAGTCGTCTCCGAGGTCGATATCCCCCAGCGGAGCCTCCCCGGGCCGCTCTCCTCGCAGGGGGAACATCGTGCCGGGCGAGTTCCAGTCGATGTAGTCGTGCTGCTTGATCTCCATGCTGATGACCGCCTCCGGTCACGATAGCACTCTACGTCACGGGGTCGGGACCTGCGTTGCCGCATCACTGGCGGACCTCGAGTGACTCGACCTGCAGCCGTCCGGCGCCGTCCGGCGACGCGTGCCAGTGTCCGGTCACCGTCACCAGTCGGACGCCAGCCGAGGTCACCGTGGCCGTGAGGCCGTCCATTTCGACGAGCGGGAGGGCGAAGTCGGGCGACAGGGCGAGGGCCGGCGTGCCGTTCCTGTCGGTGACGTGCCCGATGGCGGCGACCGCCATGCGGTCGGGAATGAAGCCTGCGTTGCGCACCGTGTCCCACACCGCGGCAGGGTCCGGATGGCGACCGGGCTCGACGGCGAGGACGATCTGCCCGCCGGAGGGGCTGACCTCTACACCGGCGACGTAATCCAGGCGGCGCAGCCGCCGTTCGAGCCCGGCGGCGCAAGAGGGGCACGACAGCTCCACCGCGATGGTCACCCGCACCATTCCCGGCAGGTCAGGTGACTGCGGGGCTGTCACGCCCGCGCTGGTCGACACCGCACCGAACAGCAGCACCGCGCCGAGTGCGGCTCCGGCCAGTCGGGGACGATTGCGCGTCGCTGATTCCATCGTGCGCCGCCGTGGTCCGGGAACGGAGGTCCCGTCCGCTAAGGCAAGATGATACAGGCCGGATCAACCCAGCGGAACGAGTCTCAGTTCGATTCAGAAGCCGACCCCGGCCCCGGTTCCGACGCGGAACTTAGATGAGCCGCGCGTCCACGCGCACGAAGAACCGGTGCCCCACCGTTCAGTGCAGCGCCGCCCTGCTGCGCGCATCGGGGTGATCGCCCGTTGCCGGGGACGACCTCATCCCGAGTTCGGCGAAGAACGCTCGGCCGGATTTCGTGGTGCAGCCGGGGCTGGGCGTGGACGTGAACGTCGGGCGGCGATTCAAGCTCCGTCTGGCGGCCGACCTGCCGATCCTGGCGAGCGGCGACTACGTCCTCCTTCGGCCGAAGCTTTCGGCCCGCGGCGTCGTCGCGCTGGGGCGTTGAGAGGGCGGCAGCGGAAAACCCTCGCGGTCGGCACCGCGTTACGCTTCGCCGGTCGGCTGCCTGACGTGATCCTGTTCCCGATTGCAGTACGATGGGGTGACTCCATTCGGCTCGTCCCCCGGAATCGGGCAACACGCTGTTT
>JAPOWL010000622.1 GCA_026707615.1 Acidobacteriota bacterium
GCGCTGGCAGCGCCGGCAGCTCGAGGCGACGGGGCCCGATCTGGCCCTCGAGGGCCGCATCGAGTCGTACGAGCTCGCGTTCCGCATGCAGACCGAGGCCCCCGAGGTGATGAGCGTCGAGGGCGAGTCCGAGGCCACCCGGCGGCTCTACGGCCTCGACGACCCCGTGGCGGGCGACTTCGGCCTGCGCTGCCTCCTCGCGCGCCGCTTCTCCGAGTCGGGCGTGCGCTTCGTGCAGGCCACCCACGGGCCCGACAGGAAGTGGGACCACCACTCCGGGCTCATCACCGGGCTGCCCCGGAGCTGCGCCGAGATCGACCGGCCGGTGGCGGGGCTCATCACCGACCTCAAGCAGCGGGGCCTGCTCGACGAGACCCTCGTGCTGTGGGGCGGCGAGTTCGGCCGCACGCCGGGCGCCGAGGCAGGCGCCCGCAACGGCCGCGACCACAACCCCCACGGCTACACCATGTTCCTGGCCGGGGGCGGCGTGAAGGGCGGCCACAGCCACGGTCGCACCGACGACTACGGCTACTACGCCATCGAGGACAAGGTCCACATCCACGACCTGCACGCGACCATCCTGCACCTGCTCGGCCTCGACCACGAGCGCCTGACCTACCGGAGCCAGGGCCGCGACTTCCGGCTCACCGACGTGGCCGGCGTCGTCGTCGACGACATCCTGGCCTGAAGCGCGGACGCGTCGCGATCCGCGCGGCAGCGGGCCAGGAGTCTGCGCCGAAGAACGGCGTGGACCCCTCAAGGATTGGGTTGGGCGCCGAGCGGAGCCGCAGGCGACGAACGGCGGGCCGGGTCGCAGGGTGCGGTCAGTGTGCTGGCGTCGGCTGATTACGGGGGCGGGCGCGCCAGTTCTCGATTCGGAGGCCCGAGACGCGGCTCATGTGGGCGACGTTGTCGCTGACGAGGGTGGCGTCGAGCGCCAGCGCGTGGGCCGCTACAGCTACGTCCAGGTCCTCAATCCGGGTCCCCCGGCGTTCGAGATCGGCCTTGGTCTTGCCGAACGCCTCGCTCACCTCGTCCGTCCAGACCGCTCTCGGCGTTTCTTCGAGCAACAGACGGAACCTTCTGGTAAGCCGTTCCCGCTTCTTCGACTTCCGCAGGCGGGCGAGACCGTACTCCACCTCGGCGATTACCGGCTGCGGCAGCAGTATGTCGGTGCGGGCCTTGGACAACAGGCGTTCGCACACCGACGGCTCGCCCGCCATGGCGAACGAGAGGGTGTTCGTATCCAGGACGTACGTCACAGCGCCGGCGGTTCCTTGCGGGTGCGGTTGGCCGCAATGGCTGCCCGCAACTCAACCAGAGCCTGCCGCACCTCCGAATCGGCGCCGGCCGCGGCGAGCTCGTCGACAAGCCTCGCACTCCATCTGGCCTCGGTCGCCACCGCGCGCTCCAGGGCGCGGACTATGTAGCGGTTCCGGCTCATGCCGAGTCCCTGTGCCCGCCGGTCGATGGTCGCCAGGAGGTCGGCCGGCAGGTGAACGGTAGTGCTCATCACGAATAGAATAGAGTGCTATTCGCCTCTGGAGCAAGTCGAACCTGGATCGAGCCGAACCTGGATCGAGCCGAACCTGGATCGAGCCGAACCTGGATCGAGCCGAACCTGGATCGAACCGAACCTGGATCGAACCGAACCTGGATCGAGCCGAACCTGGATCGAGCCGGAGGTGGACGTGGGTCAGTCGCGGAGAGTTACCTTCTGCACGCGCCAGGTCAGCAGTTCGGCGACCCAGACCTCGTTCGCCGACGGGCAGGCGAGGGCGTGGATCCAGCCGAACTGGCCGACGGCCTGACCGTCCCGGCCGAAGTAGCCGAGCACGGTGCCGTCGAGCGCCATCTTGTAGATGCGGCCGGGGAACATGTCCTGCGTGAAGATCACCGGATCGGGGCCCGGGGTGATGCAGATGGAGTTCGGCCACAGGGAGTTGTAGCTGCCGTCCGGCAGGCGGCCGAAGCTCGCGATCTGCGGTGCGTAGTCGGCGGCCACCGGGGCCTGCCGCCGCAGGTCCGCGAGCGTAATCTGGCGCACGAAGGTGCCGTCCGACTCGAACACCTGGATCCGGTTGTTCGAGCGGTCCGCCACGTAGATGCGGCCCTGGTCGTCGGCCGCGATGCCGTGCGGGAGGCGGAACTGGCCCGGCTCGCTGCCGCGCTCGCCCCAGGAGCCGACCCAGTTGCCGTCGGAGTCGTACTTGGCGACCCGGGAGTTGTTGTAACCGTCGCTGAAGTAGATGTTGCCGTCGGGATCGAAGGCCACGTCGGTCACCTCGTCGAAGAGGCCGTCCCTCGCCGGCGGCGGCAGCGCGTCGGGCGATGCGTAGTAGGGCGGGCGCAAGGAGTGCGGCGGGCAGTTCGGTCCCGTGCAGCGCGGGTAGCGGGCATGGGTCGATTCCGGCCGGCGCCCGAAGACCTGGAGCACGGCGCCCCCGGGGCTCAACTTGACCGCCATGCTCGAGCCGTTGTCGATCAGCCAGATGTTGTCGTCGGCGTCCACGCGCACGGCGTGGGCCCACGCCTTCGAGTAGAGGTTGCCGCCGATCTCCCGCACGAAGGTGCCGTCGGGGGCGAACTCGTAGAGCGAGGCCGCGCGCGGCGCGATGATGGTGGCGTCCGTCCCGGTGCGCGTGTACACGAAGATGTGACCCCGCGAGTCGAGCGCGACCCCCGCCACTTCGCCGAGGTAGAGGTCGGGCGGCATGCGCAGAGGCGCCGACGCGTCATACTCGATCTCCGGCGCCGGTTGGCCGAAGGCGGATCCGAGGGGGAGGAGCAGACAGAGCGTCGCAACGAGAATGGAACGGCGCATGTGAGGACCTCTTGTTCTCCTGAGGGACTGCCGTCTACGCAGGCCGTGGATCCTGGACGTGGAGAGCGGGGAGGGCAGACGTTGCCGGGTTCCTCCGCTGCCGCGTTCCTCCACTGCCACGTCGACGGACGGTGCCCGAGTGGTCGGTCGCGGCGGCCCGTCGCTCAGGGCACGAGCCGCCGGATGATCCCGTCGCGCTTGTTGAGCAGGAAAACCTGCCCGCCGGGCCCGGTCCCGAAACGGAGATCGGCCCGGGTGGCCGGCTCCCGCCCCTGGGCGACAACCTTCTCCTGTATCACCTGCAGGAGGGATTTCGTCTCGCCCCCGTGGCGGAACAGGACGCGCCGCATCGCGTCCTGACCGCCGTCCGGCAGCTCGTCGGCGGAGACGTAGAACACCTCTCCGCTCGGGCCGTCACCGAAGAGAAGCTGGTCCGTCAGTTGCGGGATCGCCGTGCCGCGGTAGGCGACCACGCCCGTGGCGGCGGAGCTCCGTTGCAGCAGCGGGTCGAGCTGGCCGTACTCGACCACGGGGTAGCTCAGACCGGGCTCGCCGCGCGGATCCACCAGGCTGACGGCGCGGCGGCTCAGGAAGCGGAAGCTCCCTTCCCAGTCGTTCCAGCCGAGGTTGGCGCCGGCGGTGACGAGGCTGACCTCCTCGACGATGTTCTGGCCGATGTCGGCGACGAAGAGGTTGCCGTTCTGCATGTCCCAGTCGAAGCGCTGCGGGTTGCGCACGCCGTACGCGTAGATCTCGCCGAGGGTGCCGGGGTCGCCGTCGCCGGCGAACGGGTTGTCGGGCGGGATGCCGTACTGCCCGTTGGCGCTGTCGCTGCCCAGCGGGTCGATGCGCAGCATCTTGCCGAGGATCGACGCCAGGTTCTGCGAGACGTCGAGCGGATCGCCGCCGCTCCCGCCGTCGGCGGAGCCTGCGTAGAGCAGGCCGAAATCCGGATCGCCGGGGCCCGCGAGGGGATTGAAGCCGAGCTGGCCGCCGTTGTGGTTGCCGAATGGCTGCTCCACCCGCAGCAGCTCGCGCGGCGGGCCGCCGTCGTACACCGCGGACGCTGCGTCCACCGCGGTCCATTCCAGGAGGATGGTGTCCTGTGTGTCGCTCCCGCCTCCCGGCACGAAGTCCGCCGGTGGGGCCGTGTTGCTCGTATCGGTGTAGGCGTAGAGCTTGCCGTAGCCGGGCGTGCCCGGCTCGCCGAACTGCGGGTGCACGGCAAAGCTCTGGAACCCGCGCTCGCGGCGCGAGGCCTCCACGTCGAGGCCCCAGCGCGGCTCCCGGAGGTCGAGGTACCGGGTGACCGTCGCCCCGTCGTAGCTGACGGTGTAGACGATGCCGCGCATGTCGTTCACGAACAGGCGGCCGGTGCCCGGCTCGTCGACCAGCAGCATCATCCGCGGCGCCTCGCCGTCGGCGTCGGGAAGCGTCGCGAACTCCTCGATGCCTGCGGTTATGACCCCGTCGGTGGTGGGTATGGGGGCAGGGAAGGGGTCGTCCGTGGTCTGGGCCGCCGCCAGGCCGCCACTCAGGACGACCCCCAACGCAACTGCCATCCGGTACGACGGGGTCACACACCCTCCCGCGTTGCCCGACCTCGCTCGCATGACCACTTGCATCCGACGCGACCGGCGCCTCCGTCCCTTCTACTGACCGTCGAAGACGTACTGCACGGTCGTCCGCAGGCTCTGCTCCGGGGCCGCGAAGTCGCTGTACTCGTCGGGCACGCTGTAGGCGGCGACCACCTCATCCACCGAGCGGCCGGCGGCCTTGCCGTTCTGCGCCTTGCTCACGACGTCGTTGTAGAAGCCGCTGAAGTCGACGAACTCGGCCCAGGTCACCGGCGTCGGGTTGTGGCCCGGCATCACGATGTCGACGTCGGGGATGCCGGCGACCGCCTTGCGCAGCGTGCTGCCGAACTCGGTGGCGCTGCCGTTGCCGTTGGCGACGTCGATGAAGGGCAGCCCCTTGCGCTGGAACATGTCGCCGGTGTGGAGGGTCTTCGCCTCCCTGAACACGATGAACGTATCCCCGTCGGTATGGCCTCGGCCGAAGTGGTACAGGTCCACCTGGTCCGGCCCCGCGAAGAGCGACATGCGGTCCGAGTAGGTGGTCTGCGGCAGTCACCATCGTGACTGTCAGCATCTTCCAAGAACAAGTCCGCGATGTCGCAGCCGG
>JAPOWL010000276.1 GCA_026707615.1 Acidobacteriota bacterium
GGATGGTCCACCTCGACCACGGTGCCCGTGGCCCGCAGCGAGGGTTCCTCGGCCAGCTCCTTCATCGAGAGCACGGGACCGCAGGGGACGTTCAGGGGGTTCAGGATCTCCATCACCTCGAACTTGGTCCGCGTCACGGTCCACTTCTCGATCTCGGCGAACATCCGGTCGAGCTTCGGCAGGCGCGCGGCGGGGGTGCTCCAGTCCTCGTCCTCGAGCCAGTCCGCGCGTCCGATGGCGCGCGCCAGACCGTCGAAGGCCGCCGCCTGGGTGATGATGTAGATGTAGGCGTTGGGGTCGGTCTCCCACCCTTTGCACCTGACGATCCAGCCCGGCTGACCGCCGCCCGACGCGTTGCCGGACCGCGGGGTGGCGTCGCCGAACGTGCCGTTCGGATACTGCGGGTACTCCTTCAGGGGACCGTGGGCGAGCCGCTGCTGGTCGCGGAGCTTCACGCGGCAGAGGTTGAGCACCCCGTCCTGCATCGCGCACTCGACGCGCTGCCCGCGTCCCGTCTTCTCCCGCTGGAAGAGTGCCGTCACGATTCCCAGGGCCAGGTGCAGCCCCGTTCCCGAGTCACCGATCTGCGCCCCCGTCACCAGCGGTGGACCGTCGTCGAATCCGGTCGTGCTGGCCCCGCCTCCCGTGCACTGGGCGACGTTCTCGTAGACCTTGCAGTCCTCGTAGGGACCCGGGCCGAAGCCCTTGACGGACGCGTAGATCAGCCGTGGGTTGATCTCCTGGATGCGCTCCCAGGAGAAGCCCATCCGATCGAGCGCGCCGGGGGCGAAGTTCTCGCACAGGACGTCGCACGCCTCGATGAGCCGGGTGAATATGGCCCGCCCGGTCTCGTGCTTCGTATTGAGCGTGAGGCTGCGCTTGTTGTGGTTCAGCATCGTGAAGTACAGGCTGTCCACGTCCGGGATGTCCTGCAGCTGGCGACGCGTGGCGTCGCCGGTCCCCGGACGCTCGACCTTGATCACGTCGGCGCCGAACCAGGCCAGCAGCTGCGTGCACGTCGGACCCGACTGCACGTGGGTCATGTCGAGGATGCGTACTCCCTCCAGGGCCTTCATCGTTGTCTCCGTCCCGTCGGAACCGGCTCCGGCTCAGCGGGGCGCGCCCCGAATCCGGAGTCCTTCGCTCTGCATCGTCTCGTTCAGCAGGCTCACGCAGGCATGAAGCGCGCGCAGGGTCGGCACTTCGACCTCCGTCATCTCCGCAAGCTCGACCACCACGCCGAGCATGCCGTCGACCTCGAGCGGCTTTCCCGCCTCGACGTCCTGCAGCATCGAGGTCTTGTGCTTGCCGACGCTCTCCGCGCCGGCGATGCGGCGCTCGAGCGGCACCCGGAATCCTGCCCCCAGACGCTCGCCCACCGCCTGGGCCTCGGTCATCATCGCCGTGGCCAGCTTGCGCGTTCCGGGGAACCGACAGATGTCGACCAGAGTGGCATGCGTCAACGCGCTGATCGGATTGAACGTCAGGTTGCCCCAGAGCTTCAACCAGATCTCGGAGCGGATGTCCTCGAGGACGCGCGACTTGAAGCCCGCTCCGGCGAAGACCTCGGACACGGAGCGGACGCGGTCCGACAGCGATCCGTCGAGCTCGCCGACCGGGAACCGGTTGCCCTCGACGTGCCGAATGACGCCGGGTTCGGCGACGATTGCCGCGGGGTAGGCGATGCAGCCGATGATCCGATCCGGGTCGACGGCGTGGAAGAGCACCCCGCCCGTATCGACGGTCTCGACGACGCGGCCCGCGTAGTCCCCGCCGAGCTTCTGGAAGTACCACCAGGGGATCCCGTTCTGCAGGGTCACCAGGACGGAATCGGGACCGAAGAGCACGGGCAGATCGTCGACGACTGCGCCGATCTGGTGCGCCTTGAGGGCCAGGAGCACGAGATCGTGGGGTCCGAGATCGCGGATGCGGTCGGTTGCCGCGAGGTCGCCGGCGACCAGCTCCTGCTCGGCCTCCACGAGCTTCAGCCCCCGAGCCCGGATCGCGGCCAGGTGCGGGCCACGTGCGATCACGGAAACCTGATGCCCCGCATGGGCCAGGCGCACGGCCATGTAGCCGCCGATGGCGCCAGCCCCGACGACACATATCTTCATGGGACGGCCATCGCTCCCTGGGGATGCCAGCCGGGACGAACCGGGAGCGTCGCGACCGCGCCCGCCCGCATCGCGAGGAAAGCTCGGCTCACCCGCCAAACAGCGTCACCCCGAACACACGGGCCAGGATCACGATGGCGGTCAGGCCGGTGAAGACGGCCAGACTGAGCCAGGCGAACCCGCGCTCGAGCAGCGACGGATAGAACACCTCGTCGGTCTTCGGAATCACCGTGAGGCAGTAGTACAGGTTCAGGAAGAACACGACCGGGGCCACGAAGAGCGCCAGCGCGGAGGCGACCAGCACGAGCCAGACCGGACGCGGCACGCCCGCGATGATCGCCACCGAGGCGATCAGCGAGTAGAACATGGTCAGCCGGTAGATGTTGAACTCGGAATACCAGCGGCGGCGGTGTTCCTCGCCGAGATCCTCCTGCGCCACGCCGGAGAGATCCGCCGTCCGGCGGAACAGGTTGCGACAGCAGGCGCCGACGACGCGCGGCCAGCCGTCGAAGTAGTTGAACGCGGTCGAGAACGTCGCGGCGAAGGCGCCGATGATGAAGACGAGCATCATGGCCGGCCCCACGCTGTCCGTGAAGATGCGGGCGATCTCGCCCATGACGGCGTTGCCCTCCACCGGACTGGGATGGAGCCACACCGCGGCCAGCAGCAGGAACAGCGACGCGATCACGAACGACACCACGTGGCCGAGCCCGAAGTCGAGCTGGGCGATCCGGAACCAGCGCCGGCAGTACTCGCGGGCGTGCTCCGGCAGGGCCGCGGTGTCGACCTGCAGATCGGCGCGGCGGGCGTGCATCGGATCGAAGGCGGGGGCGAGCCCCATGCGCTCGAGCCGCTCGCGGATGAGCCCCATGCCGACCCGCTTGGCCTTGCCCCACTCCGAAGCCTGCAGCGAGACGTCGATGCCGGTCGGGAGCAGGCCGAGGAAGGCGGCGATGATCAGCCACGAGCCGCCCGGGATCTCCACCTGCACATAGTGGGCGAGCGCACCGAAGGGCGCCGGATCGACCACGTAGACGCCGACCGTCGACAGGAACAGGATGCCGGCCAGCACCTTGGTGACCTGCTCCATGACCCCGTAGCGGCCCACGAGCAGCAGCGCCACCGCCGCCACGCCGAGTACGAGCCCGTACACCGGGATCGGCACCGGCAGCCCCATCTGCTCGCTGAACACGAAGTAGAGCACCGCCGCGGCGGCCACCAGCCTTCCCGCCTGCCCCAGCGCGCACTGGACGAGCGTCGTCACCAGCACGTACCAGAGGGGCCACTTGCCGGGCGCCGTCGAGTAGGCGTCGAGCATGCTCCGGCCGGTGGCGTTCGTGAACCGGAACGCCATCTCGAAGCCGTGATACTTGAAGATGTACGCGACCGGAATGCACCACAGGAGCGCGAACTCGAAGCGCCCGCCCGCGACCGGCGCCGTCACGAGGTGCGACGTGCCGATCCCGGTCATCATCAGGATGACACCGGGGCCGAAGCTGCGAGCGAGCCCGCGCACGCTGGTGTCGGGCAGAGCCAGCGCGTCGAGCTGCTCGCGGTCGCTCGCCATGCGCGGGATCCTATCAGACGGCGCGCGCCCCACCGGGCGCGCGGGCGACCGCACGGGGCGCTCCGCGGCCGGAGCCTGGCGAACCTGGAATTGCCCGTCGCGCCCGTCAGGTCGCCCGGCGGTCGGTCGGGAGGAGGGCCTGGAACAGGACCCGGCCGACGAAGAAGGGCCCCATGGCCTGGATGAACTCGGCCGTCTGGCGCGTCGCCCGCATGTCCTTGACGAGTCGGGACAGGGGGAACAGGTCCGGGCCGATCAGGCCGATCACGAACTCGTTGTCGTCCCGGTCGAGGCCGTGGCACTCCAGGCGCACGTCCACCGCATGGCCGGCCTCGCCGTAGCGGCGGCCCAGCATGCCGTGCTCCATCAGGATCTTGCCCTGCTCGGCCCGCGGCAGCCGGTTGAAGGCCCCGATTCGGCGCAGCGGATACCAGACCGCCCATGGGTACCCCGGATTGAGCGCGTTGCGGGGAACCTTGCGCAGCAGGAAGTCGGCGAGGTCCGGCTCGCGGCCCGAGGCGTAGGTGCGGCCGAGCATCGTGAAGTCCGGGCGCGGCGTCAGGGCGGAGAACGGCTGCCCGACGAGCAGCGCGCGGCCGGCCCCTGCGAACACCGCGGGGTCCTCGTCCATCAGCAGCACGCCGACGCCGCGAGGGTCGTTCAGATCCGCGTACACTACGGCGTCGAGGCCGCTCCGCTGCACGGCGTCGACGACGCTCCCGGTGCTCAGGCACCCGGTGAACACGTGAAGCTGCACGAACAGGCGGCGCTCCAGCGTCTGCGCCTGTCCGCGCACGGGCGCGCCGTGCTCGCGGAGATCGGGCGCCCCGTCCTCTGCCGGAGCGGGGCGGGCGGTTGCCGCGGCCGCGTCATCGTGCATGGGCGGGATTCTACACCGGCGCCAGGTCGGCGCCCGGCGGGAAGGCGCCCCGGCCGCGCGCCGGCCGCCGTCCGCGGGCCGCGCGGCGGCTCGCCCGGCGCGGTCGCCGCATGTCGGGTCCCCACCTGATCGCGATCGCCGGCGCCTCGGGAGCCGGGAAGACCACCCTCGCCGGCAGCCTCGCCGAGGCGCTCGGAGCCGCCGGATCGGCGGCGCCGGTAGTACCGCTCGACGCCTACTACCGCGATCAGCCGGGTGAGCCGCCGGCGGTCCGGGCGGCCCGCAACTTCGACGCGCCCGAGGCGCTCGAGACCGCGCTCCTGTTCGCGCATCTCGAGCAGCTCCGCAACGGCCGGGCGGCGGAGCGGCCGACCTACGATTTCCGGACGCACCGGCGAACGGCCCGCGCGGTCGTGGTGCAGCCGGCCCCGTACGTGGTCGTGGA
>JAPOWL010000335.1 GCA_026707615.1 Acidobacteriota bacterium
GGACGAGCAGCACGACCGTGTTGTCGAGGATCTCGCGGATCTCGGGCGAGTCCTCGGTGGCGAGCCGGTGGGCGATGTTGACGATGGGCAGGCTGGTGCCCACCTCCGTCGAGTGGATCATGGTGGTGAGGAAGTAGAACGGGACTCCCTCGCGCGCCAGGGCCCGCGCGTCCTCCTCCGGCAGTCCGCGGGGGTCGGCCAGACGGTGGTTGATCTCGACGAGCCGGTCGAGCCGATCCAGGTTGGCCTTCGCGCTCAGCTTCACGAGCACGTAGGGATTGCCCTCGGTGGTCGTGCCGCGCGGCTCGTACTCGATGCGGTCGGAACGCGCGGCGAGGATCTGCAGGTAGTCCAGCACGTCGGGGTAGCGCACCAGCTCTCCGTCCGTGCCCATCTCGAAGCCGAAGTACTGCGCCGGGGTGGGGATGGCCGGCGCCTGGGCGTGCGTATCCCGTGGAGCGGCGGTCAGCGCGACGAGCGCGATCACGGCGAGCAGCGGGTGGAGTCGCATGGGTGCGGATCCGTGCGTCCGGGGGCTCTCGAGAAGTGCGCCGGAATCCGGCGCGCAGGAACGCGCCAGCATATCACGCAGGCCGCGGGCCGGACCCGCCCGCGCCGGGCGCGGCGACTCGGGCCGCGGCGGAGCGCGTCTCGCCGCGGCGGCGGCGTGCCTTCGCGGACCCCCCGACGCGCGGGGCGGCGCTCCCGGATCCGGGACGATGAGCGGCGGACTGCCGGCGCGGCGGCGAATCCAGTCGACCGCGCCGCGGACGTGCCGCTGGCGGATGAGGTGCAGCTCCAGGCGGCGCCGACCCGGGAAGTTCAGGAGCGTCAGGGCGATCAGGATGGTGATGATGCCCTGGCCGGGGAGCACCATCATGGCCAGCCCCGCCGCCAGGAGCGCGAGCCCGAGGAGGTTCTTCACGGCCAGCAGGACGATCCGGACCGCCGGATGCCCGTGCAGCCAGCCCTCGCCGCCCGCGTCGGGCCGAGCGAAGTAGTCGGCGCGGAGCCGCGCGAGCAGCATCGGCATCGCGACGAGACTGCCGACGAACAGCGCCAGGGAGAGCCCGAACGTCCAGAACAGCACGACCGGGCTCAGAAACGCCTCGGGAATCAGTCCGCTCAAGCCTGTCGTCGCCTCACTCTCCCATCATTCTATCGGCAGCCGGCCCCCGCGCAGCAGCGCGGCGGGATGCGCGGGGCGCAAGGGGGAGCGCCCGGCGGCAGGCCTCTGCCAGCCTGTGCTCAGGAGGGTGTCCGGCCGACCGCGGTGCGGCGGGCGGCCAGCCGCCGGGCCAGCAGGACCAGCAGCAGGGAAGCGACGAGCACCCCGCCGATCGTCCCGTAGTGCTCTTCCAGCAGTGCCCCCGCGCGTTCGCCGAAGCGGGCCGCCAGCCAGCCCTCGGCCCCGAAGCGCACGAGCCGCCCCCCGAAGACCGCGGCCAGGAATCGCCTCGCGTCCATGCCGACCACGCCGGCCATCAGGACGAAGACCTTCGTCGGAAACGGCGGCGGTCCCAGCATCGCGGTCGACACGGCCAGGACGTCGTTGCGCCGCACCGTGCGGTGGACGCGGTCCCGGGTCCGGGCGGATACGCGAGCCAGCACGGCGCTCCCGCCCTTCCGGCCGATGCGGTAGAGCACCCAGCAGCCGATGGTGGAGCCGCCCGCGGCAAGCAGGGCGGCGAGCGGGAACAGGGCCGGCTGCTGCGCCGACAGGAGGATCACGACCAGGTCCACGCCGCCCGGCAGCGGCACGCCCGAAGAATCGAGGATGGCGATGGCGACGAGGCCGGGCCAGCCGAGCGTGAGAAGGGCGTCCCTGAGCGAACCCATGGTCGAGCCGCGGCGGAGAGCCCGCGGTGTCGCGGTGCACGCCGGCCGCGGCGTAGCCGGACCGGCGAGCCCGGTCCGCGTACGTGGCGCGTACCCTACCACGAGGGTCGCCGGACCACGGAGCGGGCGGCTCGCGCGCGCAGAGACGAAGGAGGGACGCCGAGCAGCCGGCGGGCCGGTCGGCGTACCGCTCGCATGCCGAGGGCGTTCGGCGCAACGCCCGCGCGCAGGGGCGCAGACGGCACCCGCCGGGCGGGGGCTGTATGCTCAGGCGGGGGAACGACTCATGTCATGGAAGTGTCCCGCACGCGTCGCCGTCGTCGTCGCCTGCGCGCTCGCCCTCGGGTTGCCGGCGCAGGAGACCGCCGCCCAGGACGGGCGCGCGGAGCGGCACCGGGTTCCGGCCGAGTTCATGAGCTATCTCGGCGCGGAGTGGCTGGAGCGGGCCGAGCGGATCGCGGAGGAGCAGCCGGAGCGCGTCCTCGACGCCATGGGGCTGCGGCCGGGCCACGTCGTGGCGGACGTGGGGTGCGGATCGGGGTACTACGCACGTCGCATGGCGCGCCGCGTGCAACCGGGCGGCACCGTCTATTGCGAGGACATCCAGCCCGAGATGCTCGACATCATGCGCGGGCACGCCGCGCGCGAGGGCGTCCGCGGCATCGAGGCCGTGCTCGGCACCCCCACCGACCTCCGGTTGCCCGCCGGCGCCATGGACTGGATCATCATCGCCGACGTCTACCACGAGATGTCCGACCCCGAGCCGATGCTCGCAGGAATCCGGGAGGCGCTGGCGCCCGGGGGCCGGGTTGCGCTGCTCGAGTACCGCGTCGAGGACGGCACGGGCGATCGGCTGAAGGCCGACCACACGATGTCGGTCCGGCAGGTGCTTGCCGAGTGGCGGGCGGGGGGCTTCGAGCTCGAGGCGCTGCACGACTTCCTGCCCGGGCAGCACCTCTTCTTCTTCCGCGCGGCCGGAATCGGTGCCGTCGGCGCAGCGGGCGCCGCCGCCGATGCGCGAGCCGCCGGCGGGGGCGCTGCGACGGCGGGGGCAACGACGACGGGCGCATCCCGCGGTGCCGGCGCCGCGGCCGACGTTTCGGCCGGGGACGCCCGAGCACCGGCGCTCACGGACCACGATCTCTTCGGCGCGCTCGACGCCGGTCTGGTCGAGACCGAGGCGGTCGGCGCGGGAGCTTCGGAGGTCACGGTGCGGATCCGGCGGACGGGGGACGCGCCGATCGTCGTCACCTCGCCGGTCGGCACGTACTTCGCGGCTGCCGGCGGAGCGCGCGACATGATCGCGCGCCGCGACGGGTGGATCGTGCTGGACGACGGCGAGTGGCATGACTGGACGCTGCGCTCCGTGGGGCGTCAGCCCGACCGGCCCGCGCCCGCGCCGGGCGCGCCGCTCCGCATCCAGCCGCCCTCTACTGCGTCACACATCGAGGCCCTGCTCTACGCCATTCAGGTCGGCACCTACACCGTCGCCGACTCGCCCATCCTCTATCCGCCGCGCACGCAGGTGGTCGAGGAGGCCGCGGTCTGGATCGCGGACGGCGATCACGACTACGCCACGCTGGCGCCGGACATCGCCGGGCCGCGGATCCCGGCGCAGTACGCGGCGGCCTTCGCGCTCGTGTTCCTGGACGAGGCAGGCTTCGACGTCCGGAGCCGCCGCATCTGGCAGGACCGCCAGGAGATCTTCGGGGTGCTGCGCGATCGAGGGCTGAACGTCTGGTATCAGCTCAAGACGATGCGGAGCCGCCGGTAGGCAGCCCCGCCATCCGCCTCGGCCGCCCGTTCCGGCGCCCGCTCCGGGCCCGCTGAAGCACGTGCGTTCCGGTGCGGCAGGCCGCGCCATGCAGGCGCGCCCCGTTCGGTCGCCGGCCGGACCGCGCCCCGATCAGTCGTCCAGGCCGAACGTATAGACCGTGTTGCCCACGGTCATCGTGACGTACTGCTCGCCGTCCACCGCGTACGTCATCGGAACCGCGTTCACGGGTCCGCCGAGGGGGATGAACCAGAGCTGCTCGCCCGTCTCGGCGTCGAGCGCGAAGAACGACCCGTCGACGGTGGCGCTGAAGACGACGTCGCCGGCCGTGGAGAGTACGCCCGACCGCGCCCGCGGCTGCATGGGGAACTCCCAGCGGAGATCGCCTGTCGCCGGTTCGATGGCCCGGATGGCGCTCTGGTAGTTGTCCATCGGCGCCGGCTGCTGGACGCCGCCCCCGGTATAGGTCTCGCCCTCGCGGTACTCCTCGTCGCGAATGAAGAACGAGCCCTCGCCGTCGAAGGCGTTCACGTAGAGCAGTCCCGTGCGCGGGCTGTAGGAGGGCGACCACCAGTTGGTGGCTCCACCGGCGGTCGGGGCCACCACGACGCCCTCGGGGGTCGGGAAGGTGTCGGGCAGGCGGATCGGCCGACCGTTCTCGTCGAGTCCCTCCGCCCAGGTCTGCAGCGCGAACGGCTCGCCCAGGAGGAACTCGCCGGTCTCCCGGTCCAGCGTGTAGTAGAACGCGTTGCGGTTCGCCCAGAGCATCGCCTTCCGCGGCTCGCCCTCGAACGTGATGTCGGCGAGGACGGGAATCTGGATGGCGTCCCAGTCGTGGACGTCGTGCGGCGTGAACTGGAAGTACCACTTCAGCTCGCCGCTGTCGCCGTCGAGGGCGAGGACGGAGTCGGCGTAGAGGTTGTCGCCCAGCCGGACGTCGCCGTTCCAGTCGGGGCCCGGATTCCCCGTGCCCCAGTAGACCAGGTTCAGCTCCGGGTCGTAGGAGCCGGTGATCCACGTCGGCGAGCCCCCCGTCCGCCACGAGTCCCCGGCCCAGGTGCGGTTGTCGGGATGGTCCGGCCCCGGGATGGTGTAGGTGCGCCACGCCCGCTCGCCGCTCTCGGCATCGTAGGCGTCCAGGAAGCCGCGGATGCCGAACTCGCCGCCCGCAATCCCGGTGACGATGCGGTCCTTGACGACGAGCGGCGCCGCCGTCTTGCTGTAGCCGGCGCGGTAGTCGGCCACCTCCCGGTCCCAGACCAGGTTGCCGGTCCGCGCGTCGATGGCCACCAGGTGGGCGTCGAGGGTGCTCATGTAGAGCGTCTCCCCGAGGATGGCCACGCCGCGGTTGTTGCGCCCGCAGCAGATGCGCAGATCGTCCGGCAGCGGGTG
>JAPOWL010000604.1 GCA_026707615.1 Acidobacteriota bacterium
GTCGCCGAAGAGCTCGTGCGCCCGGCCGAGGAGGCGGCGGGTGACGCGGGCGGACAGCGTTCCGTGGAGCGCGTCGACGTGAGCCAGCAGCTCGACGTCCACGACGGCGTATCGGCGGGGGAAGGGCCTCCGGGGTGCGCCGCGCCGGTCGGACACGGTCCCGGTCGTACGGTGCTGCCGCAGGAGCCGCGTGACCTGGGCCCGGGACAGTCCGGTAGCCACGCGGAGGTAGTGCCGGACCAAGCCCTTGTCTGCCCTTCGCAGGCGGGCATAGTCGAAGTGGGCCAGTGTCTGCTCGACGAGCCGGTAGGCGTCCGCGCGAGATTCAGCCGGCGGGAGTGTCCGGTCGTCGTCGAGGACGTCGCGAACTTCTTCCAGAGTTTGGGGGCGACGGTCGTCCGCGCTCACGGTTGCGCCGCTCCGGTGTGCGCGCGCGGGCGTCGCCGGACAGGCTCACTTGTCGTTTTGATTCCTCCATGCCTGTCCGTTCGGCTCGGGGCGGCGTGCGCCGGTTGGCATCGGGCGATGCCAGCTCGCGTAACGTTGCGGCGGTGCCTGGCGGCGCCGTGCGGTGAGGCCGTACGTACGAGGCAGCGTTCCTACTCTCCACTGTAACGCATATCCCGCCGCGACCGCGCAAGCACCCTGGCACCCGGTGCGGGGCCGGGCACACTTCAGGCTCGCTTGCCGTTGGACTCGGTTTGAAGGCCGGTGTGACGCAACCTTCAGACTCGTCTGTCGCTGGACGGAGCGCAACGGATCGAGAGTCGCTTCAGGCTCACTTGTGCGAGTGTGGAAGGGCGCACTTCTTGACACTCGATTTGACCCCCACCTACATTGAAAGTAGGGGAGCGTGAGTAGTGACGGCTTATCTACATCGCGCGACGGCAGCGCTCGCCGCCAGCCGCCGTCCTGCTCGCGCGACGTCGGCCGCGCACGCGACCGGCGGAGCTGGCGGTCCGTCACACCGTCCGGAGGTAGCAATGGCAACGGGTGGCCGAGTGGACAAGGCGGAGTTGTGCAGGCACATGGTCCGGCACTTCGCCGCATCCAATCTCGCCTTGAGAAGATCCGACGCACGCGAGTTTCTCGACGAGTTGCGGAGATTGTGTGAACGCAAGCTGGTGGAGGTCGGGCAGTTCAGGGTCCCCGGGGTGGTGAAGCTCGTGGTCGAGCAGCGCCGGGCCCGGAAGGGCCGCAGTCCGGTGACGGGTCGGCCCATGGTGATCCCGAAGCGGCGAGTGGTCAGGGCCCGCATCTCCAAGCGGATCCGGGAGTCCGTGGAGCGGCCCGTCTGAGGCTCCGCGGCTCGGGGGCTCAGAGCGCGGGGGGCTGCGGCAGCAGCGCGCGAACGGACGCGATCGTGTCTGCCTCGCCCGGCGTCTTGTCGTCGCGATAGCGCCTGACGCGCGCGAACCGCAGCGCGACGCCCCCCGGATAGCGTCGACTTGCCTGCACCTCGTTGAACGCCACCTCGACGACCAGCCGCGGCCGAACGTAGACGGTGTAGCGGTCGCGGCCCGTCTCGAGCTCGAGGAGGCGCCGGGTCTGCCACGACAGCGTGGCGTCGGTGAGGCCCTTGAAGGTCTTCCCGAGCATGACGAAGCCGCCCGCGGCCGCGTCCCGGGCGCCCAGGTGCAGATTGCTCAACCAGCCCTGCCGGCGCCCGCTGCCCCATTCCGCGGCCAGCACGACGAGATCGAGCGTAGCCGCCGGCTTGATCTTCAGCCAGGCCGCGCCGCGCATGCCGGCTTCGTAGCCCGCGCCGAGGGCCTTGGCCATCACGCCCTCGTGCCCGCCGCGCCGCGCCGCGTCGACGAACGCCTCGGCCTCGGCGGGGCGCGGCGACAGCACGCGGGGAATCGTCCAGTCCCCGCCGGTCGCCGCCTCGAGCGCCGCGGCCCGGTCGCGGAACGGCTCGTCGATCATGTCGTCCGCATCGACGGCCAGGCAGTCGAAGAAGAACGGGGTGAGCGGCAGCGCCCGGAGGATCGCCCCGTCGTCGGGCGTGCGCCCGAAGCGACGCATCGTGACCTGGAACGGGAGGGGCCGACCGTCAACCCCGAGCGCGAGCACCTCGCCGTCGAGCACCAGCCGGCGGGCGGGCATCGCGCGCACGGCGTCGAGGACCTCGGGCACCGCCCCGGTCACCTCGCGCAGGTGTCGCGTGTACACGCGCACCTCGCCTCCCTCCTTGTGCACCTGGACCCGCACGCCGTCCAGCTTGTAGTCGAGCGCGAACGGGCCGAGCCGCGAGAGCACCTCGCCCACGTTGTCGGCCGACTGGGCGAGCATCGGCTGGATCGGCCGGAAGACGCGCAGCGCGAACTGCTCCAGGCCCGCTGCCCCCCCGGTCAGCGCGGCTCGCGCGACGGAGGCGAGGCCGCCCGCGATCATGACGGCGCGGCGGATCCTCGCGGGCGGCAGCCCGGCCGCCTTCGCGACGGCATCGCTCACGACGCTCTCGAGAGCGCCCTGACGCAGCTCGCCGCACACCAGGCGCACCAGGAAGTCCTGCTCGTCCGCCGTGGCCCGCTCGAACAGTGCGTGCAGCCGAGCCGCTCTCGCGGCCGACGACCCCGGGCCGTGCAGGGCGGCCACGTGCGTGAACGCCTCGTCCATGTCCGCTATCGACAGGCTGGAATCTCGTGCCGGCGCCGCGGCGCGGGCGTCGCGAACGGTCGCGAAGCCGACGCCAATCCGGCCCTGGGGCAGGGTGCCGCAGAGATACGCGACGGCGCTCTCGAGGGCGCCCGGAGGGACCTGCGCGAGGAACGAGGAGAGGCGTCCGATCTTGTCGAGCCGGCGACGGGAGTCCCGCACGGCGCGCGAGGTCGCCGCGAGATCGCGCAGCGTGCCGCCGGTCACGGCTTCCGCCTCGCCGCCGCACCGCCGGCGGCCGGTAGAATGCGCGCGGAGGGGCCGACATGAAGTGGTTGTTCAAGGAAGAGCCGACCCACTACAGCTACGACGAGCTCGTCTCGGACGCGCGGACGATGTGGGACGGGGTGCGGAATCCGTTGGCCCAGAAACATCTGCGCTCGGTGCGGAAGGGCGACGAGATCTTCTTCTATCACACGGGCAGGGAGAAGGCCGTCATCGGGACCGCCGTCGCCCTGACCGATGCCTATCCCGATCCGGACGACGAGACCGGGAAGCGCTTCGTGGTGGACGTAGCCCCGGGGGAGAAGCTCCGGCGGCCCGTCACCCTCAAGGAGATCAAGGCGAGCCCGGCGTTCGAGACGTTCGTCCTCACCCGTGCGCCGCGGCTTTCCGTCATGCCGGTCAGCGAGGCGGAGTGGCGCGAGATAGAGCGCCTGTCGCGGATCGCCTCCTGACCGCCCCGTACAAGCTTCTGGCGGTCCCGGCGCCCCCCGGGTGGGAGACGTCGGGACCGCCAGTCGGTTGCGCGTCCGGCCGACCGCCGATGCAGGTCGAGCCGGTCCGCCCGACCGCGGCGGGCTCCCGCCTACTCCACGGACAGGATCCTCGCCGTCGTGCCGTTCTGCTCGAACGGCGAGGTCACCTTGATCGGGTGGCCCGGCCGCATGTCGGTGGAGGAGAGGGCCAGCGGCAGCCTGGTCCGGAACGTGATGCGCTGCCGTTCGGGATCGGCCGAGACGAACTCCACGGGCAGCACGTAGCCGTGGTCCAGGGCCAGGTCCGCGTCCCGGTGCTCCAGGTAGCGGACCGCCGTGACCTCCTCGTTCTGACCCGGCGCCCAGATGAGGACCACGGGGTCGCCTTCCGCGAAGCGGTCGACGTAGCGGAAGACGTGGCCTTCGGCCGGAGCGGAAACCGTCGCCGCCGACTCGGATCGCTGGTACGCGACCAGCTCGCCCGGCCAGACGTAGCGTCGCGCCCGACGTGACGGATCGTAGGCATCGACCGCAACGACCGCTCCGACCCCGGCGGTGGGCCAGTGCGGAGACGTGACCGTGGCCCAGTCGCCCGGGGCCAGCATGCGCACGGCGTCGACGCTGTTCTCCGGAATCGTGGCCCGGAACGTCACGTAGCTGCTCGCCGGGTCCACGGCCACGAACTGCGCCCGCAGGAGGAACCCGTCGTTGCCCCAGAGCCCGGAGCCGTCCTCGGGGGCGATGGACCGGATGTCGTTCGCGCGGTCCTCGAACCCCGACCAGGTGATTACGATCGGATCGCCCGGCTGCGCACCGGCGACCGAGGCCAGGCCTTCCGCGCCGGCCACGCGCGCCCGTACGGTGAGGGAGCGGGTGGTCTCGTCGAGCGCGACGAGCTCGCCGTTCCAGCGGTACGTTCCGGCGGCGACCGCGCGGGAACCGGCCAGCGCGGCATCGTAGGCGGCGACGGAAGCGACGGTGCCGTCGGCCGGCCAGTGAGGAGTCGTGACGGTGGCCCAGTCGCCGCGGCTCAGCGTGCGGACGGCAGCGACGCCGGATTCGGGAATCGCGGTCGCGAACGTGAGGTAGCGCCCGGCCGGGTCGGCGTCGACGAGCGTCGCCTGCAGGAGGAACCCGTCGTTGCCCCAGAGCCCGGAACCGTCCTCGCGGGCGACGGACCGGATGCCGTTCGCGCGGTCCTCGAATCCGGACCAGGTGATGACGATCGGCTCGCCGGCGCGCGTGCCGGCGATGGCCGCGAGCCCGCGGCGCCCGGCGACGCGCGCCCGGACCGTGAGCATCCGCGCGCTCTCGTCGAGCGCGACGAGCTCGCCGTGCCACCGGTAGGTGCCCTCGGCCTCCGCGCGGAGGTCGGGCCCCGTGGCGTCGTAGGCCGCGACGGCGGCTACGCTGCCCTCGGAGGGCCAGTGGGGCGAGGTGACGGTCGCCCACTCACCGCGCGTCATCGTCCGGACCGCCCCCACGCTGTCGGCGGGGATCTGCGTCTTGAAGGTGACGTAGCGGGTCATCGGGTCGAGGGCGACGAGCTTGCCCCGCAGGAGGAAGCCATCGTTGCCCCACAGCCCGGAGCCGTCCTCGGGCACGACGGACCGGATGCCGTTGGCGCGGTCCTCGAATCC
>JAPOWL010000666.1 GCA_026707615.1 Acidobacteriota bacterium
GTCACCGGTCTCGATCTCCGCGTCGGGTCATCCGAGATCTACTGTCTGCTGGGCCCGAACGGCGCCGGCAAGACGACCACCATCCACCTGTTCCTGGGATTTCTCGAGCCGACGGCGGGGAGCGTTCACGTGACCGGCCTCGATGTCGCCGCCGAGCCGCTGGAATCCAAGCGGCGCCTGGCCTACATCCCCGAGCAGGTGATGCTGTACCGCAACCTCAGCGGCCTGGAGAACCTGGAGTACTTCGCCGCCCTGGGCGGGCGGGGATCGCTGGACCCGGCGCGCCTCACCGACATCCTGGTCGGCGCGGGCCTGCCGCGCGACGCGGTCCGGCGGCGGGTGTCCGAGTACTCCAAGGGCATGCGCCAGAAGGTCGGCATCGCCATCGCCATCGCGAAGGAGGCCGACGCGCTGCTGCTCGACGAGCCGACGTCCGGCCTCGATCCCCAGGCGTCCAACGAGTTCTCCGAGCTGCTCGGGAAGCTCAGGGATCGCGACGTCGCGGTGCTCATGGCGACGCACGATCTGTTTCGCGCCAAGGAGACCGGCACGCGTGTCGGCATCATGCGGCACGGTCGCCTGGTCACGGAGATGAGCACGGACGAGATCGGCCACGCCGATCTCGAGCGCATCTATCTGGAGCACATGCACGAGTAGCGACGATATAGGAGCCACCGATGATCAAGCACATCGCACGCAAGGAGTTCACCGACGTGGTGCGGGACGGGCGCTTCCGATGGTGCGCGGCCCTGGTGGGAGCGCTCCTTCTGGTCTCGCTGGGACACGGCTGGGTCCAGGCGCGCCAGGCGCAGGAGGAGCTCGCGGCCGCGCAGGCCACCGCCCGCGAGCACTGGGAGTCGCAGGGCGAGAAGAACCCGCACTCGGCGGCCCACTACGGCATCTATGCGTTCAAGCCCCGCCTGGCGCTGTCGTTCGTCGACGAGGGCGTGGACCCCTACACGGGCACGTCGGTGTGGCTGGAGGCGCATCGGCAGAACGACTTCCTCATGCGCCCGGCCCAGGACGCGACGGCCGCCCAGCGCATCGGCGCGCTGACGGCGGCGCAGGTCCTGCAGCTCCTGGTGCCGCTGCTCATCATCCTGCTCACCTTCGGCGCGCTTGCCGGCGAACGGGAGCAGGGCACGCTGCGCCAGCTCCTGGCAACGGGGGTCGGCCGGTCCAACCTGGCCCTGGGCAAGGCCCTGGGCGTGGCCGGCGCGCTGGCGCTCCTGCTCGTGCCGGCGGCCATCGTGGGGGCCGCGGCCCTCGTCGTGGGGAGCCAGGGACCGGCCGCATCCGCGCTGGCCCGGGGCACCGTCCTGGCCGGCGTCTACCTGGCCTACTTCGCCGCCTTCGTGGGGCTGTCGCTGGCCGTCTCGGCGCGGGCTCGCTCGGCGCGCACGGCGCTGGTCGCCCTGCTCGCAATCTGGGTGGTGAACGGGCTCGTGGCGCCGCGCGTGGCCGTGGATCTCTCCAAGTGGATCCACCCGACGCCCTCCGCGGTCGAGTTCGCGCAGACGCTGCAGCGCGAGATGGCCACCGGCGTCGAGGGCATCGAGCGTCCGGACCGGGAGGCGTCGAACCAGCGCCTCCTCGCGCAGTACGGCGTGGAGCAGGTCGCGGATCTGCCGATCAACGAGGTGGGGGTCTTCCTCCACGAGAGCGAGGAGTTCGGGAACCGGATCTTCGACCGCAACTACGGCGCGCTGTGGGACACGTTCGAACGCCAGGGCCTCGTCCACGAGGCGCTTGCGGTGGCGGCGCCGCTGCTCGCCGTCCGCACGCTCTCGATGGGGCTGGCCGGGACGGACGTGGAGCAGCACCGGCACTTCGCGACGGCCGCCGAGGCCTACCGCCGGGATCTGATGGCGCAGATGAACGGCGACCTGACCGAGAACTCCCTCAGCGGCGACTTCTCGTACACCGCCGGGGCCGAGTTGTGGGCCGAGGTGCCGCCCCTCCGTTACGACGCCCCGACGCTGGGCTGGGTCCTGAACAACCGGATCCTGTCGCTGCTGGTGCTGGGACTGTGGGTGGCCGGCGCGATCCTGGCTGGTGCGGCCGGCGCGCGGCGCGCCGAGGTGGCGTAGCCGTGACCCTGCGGACCGTCCTGCGGAACGAGCGGCGCCTGCTGGCGGCCGATCCCGCGTTGCGCATCGCGCTCGCGGTGTTCGCCGTCCTCTTCGTCTACGCCCTGGTCAACGGCATGGCCTGGGAGCGCTTCCAGGAGCGGACGGTCGAAGCCGCGCGGGCCGGCAACGCGGAGCGCACGCGCGCCCTGGAACAGGAGCTGGCCGACATCGCGAACGGAGGGCGGCCGTCGTCGCCGTTCAGCGACCCTCGCGCCCCGAACGTGCTGGGCGGCGCCCGCGGCGCCCCAACCGCGGCGCTGGAGCCGGGCCCCCTGACGGCCCTGGCGGTCGGCCAGAGCGACCTCCTGCCGTACTACTACGACGTCAGCATCTACACCAACGAATCGTCGTTCCAGCAGAACGGCGAGGTCGAGAACCCCCTGAACCTGATGGTCGGGCGCTTCGACCTCGCCTTCGTGACCGTGTACCTGCTGCCGCTGCTCGTGCTGGCCCTCAGCTTCAACGTTCTCTCGGAAGAGCGCGAGCAGGGAACGCTGGCCCTGACGTTGTCGCAGCCCGTGTCCGCCCGCGACGTGGTGGGCGCGAAGCTGGCGTTTCGGGCGCTCCTGGTGGTCGGGCTGGCGGCAGGAGTCTCGCTGCTCGGCATCCTGGCCACGGGAGGCGCGTCGTTCGGCCGCGTGCTCCTCTGGTGCGCCACCGTGGTCCTGTACGCCCTGTTCTGGTTCGCCCTGGCGGCGTGGGTGAACAGCCTGCGGCGGTCTTCCTCCTGGAACGCCACGGCGCTGGTGGGTGCGTGGCTCGTCCTCGTGGTGGTGCTGCCGGCCGCCATCAACATCGCGGCCGGCCTGCTGCACCCGCTGCCGTCCCGCGTGGAGATGATCACGGCCCAGCGCGAGGCCTCGAACGACGCCGTGAACCGTCGCAGCGAGCTCCTCGCGCGGTACCTGGAGGATCATCCGGAGATGGCCAGCGGCGTGGTGGCCGAAGAGCCTGGTCTGGGGGCGCTCGCCTGGGCGGCCACCGACGCCGTGAACGGCCGCCTGGAGGAGGTGACGGCGGCCCACGATGAGCGACGCGCGGAGCAGCTCGCGCTCGTTCGCCGCTATCGCTTCCTCTCGCCGGCCCTCCTGGCGCAGGAGGTGCTCATCGACGCCGCGGGGACCGGCGACGCGCGCTTCGCGAGCTTTCAGTCGCAGGTGCGCGCCTTCGCCGACCAGTGGCAACAGTTCTTCGTGCCGGCGATCCTCGCCGACGAGCGGATGTCCGCCAGCGTCCTGCCCGACGTGCCGACGTTCCAATTCATGGACGAGGAACCGGGCGACGTCGCCCGCCGGTCGGCGGTTCCGCTGCTCGTGCTGGGCGGACTGGTCGTCCTGGTGGGCGTCGGCGCCGGGGTCGGCCTCGGTCGGGTGCGGGGAGCCAACTGAGCGGTAACGGCGTTGGGGGCACGCATCGCGCCCCCAACGCCGCCCACGGCAAGTCTCCGGTGAGTCGACGCTCGCCTGCATGACTGCGTTCTGGAAGTCGGCCCGCCCGGCGTCTGCACCATCAGGATCGCGGTCAGCTCCTCTTGGGGATCCACCCGGTAGGTAGTGCCGAACGCGCCAACCCAGCCGAAGTTGCCGGTGGACCGGTGGTCGCCGCGGGGCCGCGCCGCCAACCATCGGGTCCGCGGGCGCAGAGTATGATCGTGGTATGAAGGTGAAGACGTCAGTCACACTCGATAGCGAAGTCGTTGCGGGCGTCGAGGCCCTTGCGCGGAGCGGAGAGAGCCGATCGCAGGTCATCGAGCGCCTCCTGCAGCAGAGTCTCGCCGCGCGAAGGCGAGCGGCGCTGGAGGAACGGGACAGGGACATCATCGACGCGCACGCCGACGATCTCAACGAGGAAGCGCTCGACGTCCTCGGCTACCAGGTGGAGACGTGAGACGAGGGGAGCTCTACCGGGTGCAGAGGCCTCACGCCCGTGAGCCGAAGCGCTTCCGGGTCTTCGTGGTCGTCAGTCGCCAGGCACTCATCGATTCCCGATTCTCGACCATCGTCTGCGCCCCGGTGTACTCGGCACGCCACGGACTGACGACACAACTCGAGGTTGGACCGGAGGAAGGGCTTCGGCACGACAGCAGCGTGCACTGCGACGAGCTGGTCAGCTTGCCGAAGGCGCGGTTGACCTCGTACGTCGGAAGCCTCGGCGCTACCAAGCTGCGACAACTCGACACCGCGCTGATTGCCGCTCTGGGGATCGAGGCCGACGTCGTCACCTACCACTGAAGCAGCCGGCACCGGCATTCCCCGACGAGCGGAGTCCGCCGGTGCCCTGCCCGCCGTGCCGACGGTCGGACGATCCCCGTGTCGGCGTCAGTCGACGATCGCCTGCATGACGGCGTTCTGGAAGTCGGCCCGCAGCGGACCGCCCGGCGTCTGCACCATCAGGACCGCGGTCAGATCCTCCTTGGGATCGACCCAGTAGGTAGTGCCGAACGCGCCGCCCCAGCCGAAGCTGCCGGTGGACCGGTGGTCGCCGCGGGCCGCGACGCCGTCGAGCACGACGTCCACGGTCAGTCCGAATCCCTTCCCGGGACCGCCGCCGACGCTCCCCGCCTTCTCGTACAGATTACCGACGTGATTGGACGCCATCAGTTCTACGGTCCGGGAGCCGAGCAGCCGCGTACCGTTCAGCTCCCCGCCGTTGACCAGCATCTGGGCGAAGTGCAGGTAGTCTTGGGCGGTCGACCAGAGACCGCCGCCGCCGCCGTGCAACGTCGTCGTGCCCACCCATGCCGGCACCGGGCGGAGCTCGAGGCCCTCGGGGGTGCGACTGTAGAGCGTCACGACGCGCGCCTTCTTGTCCTCCGGCACGTCGAAGGCGGTGTCCTTCATTCCCAGGGGCTCGAA
>JAPOWL010000584.1 GCA_026707615.1 Acidobacteriota bacterium
CATCTGGTACAGCATCCAGTAGACGCGCGCCCTCCGGGCGCGTCGGGAGTTTCGCGTTGCGAAACTCCTTGCGAGCGGACTCTCTAGCTCATCTGGTACAGCATCCAGTAGACGGCGATGCCGGTTACCGACACGTAGAGCCAGATCGGGAGGGTCCACCTCGCGATGGCCGCGTGGCGCGCGAAACGGCCGCCGAGGGCCCGCCACAGCGTCACGAGGGCCAGCGGCAGGATGGCCGCGGCGAGCACGATGTGGCTGACGAGAATGGTGAAGTAGACGACGCGGATCGGTCCCTGGCGGGTGAACGGCACCGACCCGGCGTGGTAGTGGTAGACGAGGTACGACGCCAGGAACAGGGTGGAGGTGGCGAACGCGGCGAGCATGCACCGCCGGTGGGCGTCGATGCGCCGCTGCCGGATGAGGACGAAGCCCGCCGTCAGCAGCGCGGCCGACACGCCGTTCAGCGTCGCGTTCACCGCCGGAAGGTCGCTAACCTCGAGCATTTCCCAGCACGAGCGAGATCCAGAGCAGCGGCAGATAGGCCAGCGAGGCGACGAAGAGCGCCCGCGCCCGGCGGTCGTCGCGCCGCCGCCGGAAGCGCAGGGCCGGGATGAGCAGCAACGCCCCGAGCGCGCCCGCGACGGCCAGGTGGCCCGGCCCGACGAGGCCCACCAGGGCCGGGGCCAGGCTCATCGGCACCAGCGCCGCCGCGTAGGCCGCGGCGTGAGCGGCGGTCCGCCGGCCGTCGGGGTCGCGGGTGGCGACCAGCGGCAGGCCGGCCCGCGCATAGTCGTCGCGGTAGAGCCACGCCAGGGCGTGGAAGTGCGGGAGCTGCCACAGGAAGACGATGCCGAACAGCACCGCCGCCTCGACCGTCAGCGCCCCCCGGGCCGCGGCCCAGCCGATCACGGGCGGCAGGGCGCCGGGCACGGCGCCGACGAGCGTCGCCCAGGCCGTGCGCCGCTTGAGCGGCGTGTAGATGCCGGCGTAGCAGACCAGCGTCACGAGCGCGACGAGGGCCGCGAGGACGTTCGCGCCGAGGGCGAGCTCCGCCAGCCCCGCCGCGCCGACCACCCCGGCGAACACCGTCCCCTCCGCCGGGGTGATCCGGCCCGCCGCGAGGGGGCGCCGCTCGGTGCGCCGCATCGCCTTGTCGACGTCCCGCTCGGCTACCTGGTTGAACGCCGCCGCACTCCCCGCCACCAGCCCGCATCCGATCAACGCGTGCAGGGCGACGGCGAGGTCCGGCGCGGCGCCGGCCCCGAGGACGTAGCCGACCCCCGCCGAAACCACCACGAGCGAGTTCAGCCGAGGCTTGGTGAGGGCGACGAAGTCCGCGGCGCGGTGCGGTGCGGCGGCGTTGGAGGCGGCGACGCTCTTCACGGCAGCGCCTCCGAGGCCGTCATCGGCCGCAGGTCCTCCGCCGGATCCGGGCACCGCCATCGGTGGGCCCGCAGCGCCAGCACGGCCGCGGTGGCCAGCACGAGGCTGCCGGCCGTGACGTGGGCGGTGTTCACGGCGACGTGCTTGCCGCTGAGGACCGTCCACGCTCCGAGGCCGATCTGCAGCAGCAGCAGGCCGACGAGCAGCATCGCGGGGCGCGTCAGCTCCGTCCGCCCCCAGTGGTGGGCCAGCACGCGGCTCGCGGTCGCGAACACGATCGCCGTGACGGCGGCGGCGCCCACCCGGTGGGCGAAGTGGATGCCGATGGCGGCGCTCCACGTCGGCGGCACGAGGTGGCCGAAGGCGAGCGGGAAGTCGGGTATCGCGAGTCCCGCTCCGGTGTGGCGCATCACCGCGCCCAGCAGGATCTGGCCGTAGATGGCGGCCGGCGTCAGCAGCACCAGTCTGAGCAACGTGGGATCCTGCAGCGGCTCCGCCGGGCGGTAGGCGGCCCGCCAGCCCGGCGAGGTGAGCACGCCGAGGCTGACGATCAGCGTGAAGAACAGATGGGCGAGGCCGGCGTGCCCGATGGAGACCGGGGCGGGAAGGAAGTAGAGGACGGTGATGCCTCCCAGCAGGCCCTGCACGACGACGGCGGCGAGGGCGATCCAGCCGAGCCGCCGGACCCAGGCCCGCGGCTCGGCGCGCGCGAACCAGGCCGCGAGACCGATCGTGAGCAGGCCGACGGCGGTGGCGATGAGCCGATGGCCGTGCTCGTAGAAGATCCCCCCCACCATCATCGACGGCGGGAAGGTGATCATCGAGTAGCCGTACGTGTTGGGCCAGTCCGGCACGGAGAGGCCGGAGCCGGTGCTCGTCACCAGCCCGCCGGCCGTGATCAGCAGGGCGGCGGCCACCGCGACGAAGCAGGCGTATCGGTGAAGCCAGAGCCGTGCCATGACTCGGGAACCGGCGGAGCGGGCGGCGCGCGCCGGAACCAGCGCTCCGCCGCGCCGCCGCTCCGCCCATGAGATCCGCCCGCGGGAGGTTTGGCGAGACGCCGGCGTCGCCGGTCCTCACGGGCAGACTGCGCGGGTCCGCCCGGACGCGTCGGGAGCCTGCGCGAGCCCGAACCCTCGCGTCGCCGTTTTCCGGGTCCGCGCCGGCGGCGCGAACTCCTAGCCCACGGTGAAGGTCAACGACATCTCGGCGGTGCCGCCCTCGGCCACCGAGACGTTGTGGGTCTGCGTGCCGAGCTCCTCGTGCCACGCCTCGATGACGTAGTCGCCGGGCGGCAGGCCGCTGATGTCGAAGCTGCCATCGGGCGCCGTCACCGCGAAGAACGGATGATCGAGCACCCCGAGGTAGGCGTTCATCCAGCCGTGCACGTCGCACTTGAAGGGCACCATCACCTCGACGTTGTCGAACGTCCGGTCGAACGTCATGCCCTGGATCGGCTGCCCGGTGTTGAACTCGGGATTGTTCGCGGGGGTCGCGTGGATGTTGTGGAGCGTCGGGTCGCTGTTGACGACCTGCAGTGTCTGCCCCACCTGGATGCCGAACACGTGCGGCATGTAGCGGCACCCCTGCTGGTCGAGGATCACCGTGTCGCTGGCCGGCGGGAAACTACCCTGCAGACCTTCCTTGACGTAGACGAAGACGTTGCCGAGCCCGCCGCCCTCGCCGACCACGTAGTAGTTGGTCTCGCTGTCCGTCGCTTCCTTGACGCAGACCGGGTCGGAGTTCATCCGGATCATCTCGGCCGCCGGAGGCTCGCCCTCGAGCATGATCGAGCCGGTCACGTTGCCGGCCGTGGCCGGGTCGAACGCCGGGGCGGCGGGCTCCGCCGGGGCTTCCGCGGGAGCTTCCGAGCCGCCGCAAGCCGCCGCGGCCGCCAGGATGAGGATGGAAGCAAACGCCCAGAGGGTTCGGTATTGCATCGCGCTACTCCTGAATCGACGCTTGGGAACGAGAGAACCCTGCAGGACGAAGCGAGGATCCTTCTCAGGTCCGTGATCTACTGCGCGCATTATACGCGACGCACCCGTGCCGCCGCTAACGGTCCCGTGGTCACCGGCGCCCGGCGGACCCGGGGCCGGCGGGCGCCGCCTCGCGCAGCTTGCGCAGGATGCGATCCTCGATCCAGTTCGCATCCCACCACTCGACCGGCGACACCGGCTGGCCGTGGAGGAGCACGGCGAAGTGCAGGTGGTCGCCGCCGGCGAGCCCGGTCTGCCCGCTGAGGCCGATCACGTCGTCGCGTCCGACCTCGTCGCCCGTCGCTGCGTCGATGGACGACAGGTGCGCGTACAGCGACTGCAGTCCCATGCCGTGGTCGATGACGACGCAGTTGCCGAAGATGCCGAGGTAGTCGGCAAAGATCACGCGGCCGGCGTTCGCGGCGCGGATCGGCGCGTTGGCGGTCGACGCCAGGTCGAATCCCAGGTGGACCTGCTGGTCGACCTCGTCGCCCGCGTGGAGGTAGGTCCGGTGGTCGGCGAAGCCCGACTCCACCTGCGAGTTGGCGAGCTGTCGGAACGGGCCCTCCCACAGCCACCGGGGGCCGGTCTCGGCCGCGAGGGCGGCGACGGCCGCACTGTTGCGCCGCCGCAGCTCTCCGTTGATGAACAGGTAGACGTCGAGCAGCTCGGCCAGGTCGCTCGCCTCGCTCACGTCCTCGTCCGCCAGGTCCGGGGCGCGCGCCGCGATGCGCGGCACCACGCGCCGCAGGAAGCGCTCGCCCACCGGGATGCGCGAGCGGCGGAACTCGCGATCGAATACGCGGTGGTCGAACGGCGCCCGCGACTCGTTGCCCGCCGGATCGCGGGCGTACAGCCGCATGGGGGTCCCGAGGTCCTGGTCGTGCGCGAGGGCGAAGAACGCAACGCGCAGTCCGTCCGCCCCCTCGAGCCCGAAGCCCCGCGCGCCCCCCGCGTTGCCGACGCCGGCCGCGTCATAGCCCGGGTAGAAGCGGTCCCCCACCTCGACGCCGGACTCCGCGTCGGCCGGCGACACCCGATAGACGATGAACTCTGCGCCCCCGTGGTTGACGTAGTGGAAGCGGGAGAGCGGGGCGAGGCGCGGCGGATCGAGCCGCACCTCGACCTCGACCCTGGCTTCGGACGACGCCTCGCGCAGGCCGAACAGCACCGGACGCGTCGCCCGCACCACCACCGTGGCGGGACCCGCGCGGAGATCCGGATGGCTCTCGCGGTCGAAGCGGCGGACCAGCCGCAGGCTCGTCGCGCTCTCCTGCCGCGTCTCGGTGCCCGCGGCGTCGTCGAGCGCGAAGAGCGGGTGCGCTCCGTCCTGCTCGAGGAAGGCGTCGAGCGCCGTGAGACGGCCGTCCGGAGAGTCGACCGTCGCCTCGAAGACAGCCGTCCGCCCGACGAAGTGGACCGGCTGACGGATGTCGATCCCCGGTCCGGCGGCCTGCCCGGCCGAGATCCAGACGTAGCCGCCGAGGGCGACCGCCGTCACGGCGATGGCGGCGAGAACGGCGCGGGTCATCTCCCCTCCCGCGCGGATCATAGCGCGCCGCGGTGCGCCCGGTCGTTGACGCGGGAACTCCGGTTGCTACGCCGCCAAAACGCGTCGCA
>JAPOWL010000481.1 GCA_026707615.1 Acidobacteriota bacterium
GTGATGGCGTCGATGTTGCTCTTGACCTCGTCGACGACGCGGCGCGCGTCGGCGCCGAGGTCGAGCTCGATCATCACCGTTCCCATTCCCTCGGAGGCGGTCGACTGGATCCGCTTGATGCCGTCGATGCCCTGGATCGACTCCTCGATGCGGACGTTCACCGCCTGCTCGACCTCCTCGGGGGCGGCGCCGAGGTACGGGACCTCGACGTTGATGCGGTCGAGCTCCATCTCCGGAAACACCTCTTCGTTGGTAATCGTTGCGGCCAGGATGCCGCTGACGATGATGAACGCCATCATCAGGTTGGCGGCGACGCCGTTACGGGCGAACCAGTCGATCATGCCTCTCATGCTCGCCTCCCCACGCCTACCATTCCGGGGTTTCCCGGACCGCGATGCCGGTCGGGCTGAACTGCAGCTTCCCGCCGGCTTCCACCGCCAGCAGGCCCAGCAGAAACGGATACACCGCTTCCAGACGGAACTCCGGGGGCGACGTCGAGGGCCTCCAGGGGACGTCCCCCCCTGCGACGAAACCGGCCGCCGCCAGCGGCCCCGGCAGCTCGGCCAGGTCGGTCACGACGTGCACCGCCACGTCGTTGCCGCCCTGCCCGTCCGCGATGAACGGCGGCTGGTGATCGCCCAGCACGACGGCGAGGAATCCGGGCTCCACGCGCCGGCGGAACACGTCCAGCAGCAGCTCCCATTCGTAGGCGACGGTCACGAAGTAGTCGCGCTTCCAGCCCTGGGGCACCGTCAGCGCCAGCTCCACGTAGTCCGGGCGGGTCTCCAGGAAGGAGGCTGCTCCTTCTCCAGCTCCGCGACATCGGCCGTGATCCGGGGCGGCGGTTCCCACGCGAAGTGGGTGGAGACGGCGGAGAAATGGAGCAGCCGCGGGCGCGGCCTGTCGTTCCAGTGCCGGGCAAAGGCGTACTCCAGCGCCCACTGATCGGGCACGCGGCCGAATCCGTAGAAGGAGCCGTCGTACTCGAAGCCGTCGCGGATGATCACCTCGTCGTAGCCGTAGAGGTCCTCCGCCCAGGTGGCCCCGGGCTGCACGGCCAGCGTGTAGTAGCCCTGCCGCTGCAGGTAGGAGACGAGGTGCGGATAGCGGCCGGCCATGCGTTTCCAGGCCCAGTAGTGGGAGTGGCTCCCGATCCGCATCCCGCTCAACGCCGACGCCGTGCTCATCCACGACCCGCCGCCGTACACCGGAGAGGCGGCGAAGCGCGTCAGCAGGCGAAGCTGCAGCGCGTCCAGCTCGCTCTCCACGCGGCGCATCAACCCCTGCCGCGCCGCCCGGTAGTCGTCGTCGGCCCAGAGCGCCGCGCCGTAGGATTCCACCGTGAAGAGATAGATGTCGGGACGGCGCCGCGGCACCGTCTCCGCCAGGCGGGCCGCCGCGGCCACGGCGGAGTCGTCCATCGCCGCCACGGTGGCCAGGACGTCCTGCGAGCGCTGCCAGTTGTAGTAGAGGTGCTTGGCCTGGAGCTGGATGATCGGATCGTCCCGCGGCACGCCGAACCACACGAGGGACAGGACGCAGTAGGCGTTGACGGCCGCCCATCCGATGACCGCCTGCCGCCGGCCGAGGCCGGCGCCCCAGCGCCACGCGGCGTCGAGATGGCGAGCCACCAGGACGCCGAAGCCGGCGAACGCAGCCAGCGCCGCGGCGGCGAGCAGCAGCTCCGCCGGGCCCCAGGCATCCCGTACGAAGATCCACGCGCTCTCGATCATCAGCACGTCGTCGAGGAGCGTGCCCGGACGTTCCAGCAGGTGCTGTACGAAGCCGCTGTAGGCCAGGAAGGCGAGGAGCGTGAGATAGGCCGCGGCCGCGAGCGGAACCACGATGCGCCGCGGCCGGCCGGCGAGCCGGCTGGCGAGGATCAGGGAGGAGAAGAGCAGCATCCAGTCCGCGCTCACCCGGAAGATGTCCTTGTTGTGGCGCCGGACGAAGAGCTGCATCAGGTACTCATACGTGCTGCGTCCGATTCCCGACCATCCCCAGTCGTACGCACCTCGCGGATGTCCCGGCGGGAAGAACGGCCAGAAGTCGTTCTCCTGCGCGGCGAGCAGATAGAGCGGTACGAAGAGCAGCAGGTTGAGGGCGGCGAACCCCGCCGCGATGCCCACGCCCTTCGGCACCGCCGGAACACGCAGGGTCAGGCGGATCTCCGGAATCGGCGACCTCCTCGGGAACCGGCGCGCGCTCGGCAGGTCCGACGGGTGCCCCGGGCCCCGATGCCCGGGATCGGGTGGCTGCCGCTCTCTGCCCGACGACTCCTACACTACTATTACGGACGCACCCCTTGTCGCGGTGCGGCCGGTCGCCCCCGCTTGGACTCTCGTGACACCGCGGGCCGCCTCGACTGCACTCTGAGGCAACGGCCCCGGGCACGACACCAGGCGCATCGCGACCGAGGTCGAGCTCGATTGCGATTACCGCAAGAAGTGCGATTACCGCAAGAAAGAGGACGGCCACACCGCGTCCGACCACGCTCCCAGGTTCGCGCACCTGGACTGACGGGGCCGCCGGTCCCAGGTGGAGTATCGCGGAAGAAGACCCTCCGACCGTCAGCGCGCTACTGCTGTTGCGTCGTCGCTCCGCTGCGGCGCGCGAGGCCGACGATGCGCTCCGCGTCCGCCGGCAGCAGCAGCCGCTCGCGGACGAGCGCGTCCGCCGCGTCGGAGATGGCCTCGACGTAGGCGGCGTGGTCGGCGTAGCGCGCCTCGAACGAGGGGCGCGGGTCGCCGGAGGCGCGACGCGCCGCCTCGGTCGGAGCGAGCGGGATGAACGAGCCGGCCCCGGCGCACTGCGCTCCCTCCGCGAATCCGGCCCGCCGCAGGTTCCAGCCGGTGTGCGTGCCGATCGGCGCCGCGAGGTTGGGGTGCCGCACGCCGTCCACCATGTTGCCGTCGGCGTCCACCCGCCCCACCAGGACCGTGTAGGCGTCGCCCTGCATCGGGGGCATCGAGCGGTGATCCGCGACGTGCAGCGGGTTGTAGGAGCCGGAGTACGTCACGCCCGGGATGTCGGGGAACGTCACCGCGTTCGACGCGACGAGGCCGCCGCCGGCGACGGTCGGGAAGCGGCTCGCCGGCGGCTCGACGTCCTTCGCCACCCACTCGTGGAGGGCGACGCTCAGGGCGGTGCGGGTGTCGGCGAGGGCCAGCGGGTTGGTCAGGTTCTGGCACATGCCCCGGCCGGGCGGCCGCGTGTGGACACCCGGTCCGCCGCCGTGCTGCGTGCCGGCCAGCAGGTACACGCGCACGTTGTCGGGGAGCTCGATATGCTCGCCGGCCGGGTCGGTGACCACCAGCGACGCGCGTGCCTGCCACAGTTCCGCCTCGCCGTCGCTGTGGACGATCTTCGGGCAGGTGTCCGAGGCCCGGCAGCGCTCCAGCAGCCCGTCCGTCCGGCCGGTCAACGGGTCGGTCAGCGTCGCGTAGGTGAACGGGAACTGATCGCCCGGGTAGACGTGGTCCTCGTGCTGCTTCTGCCAGCGGCCCGGCTGCCCGAACGGGTAGTTGGTGAACGTCTTGCGCGAGCCGGCGATGTTGGGGTGCATGCCGTCGAAGACGATCCGTCCCGCGACGTCCTCGTTGAAGCCCTGGTAGAGGAAGTCGCGCAGCATGCGCCCGCTCTGGGAGATGCCGAGCGACAGCGCCGACTGCGCCAGGCCGTCCCCGGTGGCGAGCGGGTTCGCGTTCCCGGCCGCGTCGGCCGTCTCGTAGCGCAGGTAGGAGATGGCGTCGCGCATGGCGGCGAAGCCGATGCCGAGCACCAGCGGGTCCCGCGCCTCGTAGATGAACTCGTAGATGGCGCCGCCGTCGAAGCCCGCCGGTCGGTCGATCTCGATCTCGCGATCGCCGACGTAGCGCCACCGCAGATCGTCCGGCCGCTCCCGCCGCGCGTCCTGCGTCGCCCGGACCGACAGCATCCCGCCGCGCGCCTCGAGCGAGGCCGCCGGATACGTCAGCCGCGCGCGCGACCGGCGCTCCGCGTCGTTGAAGATGAACTCCTCGAGCGACGGCCCGACGATCGGCGACCCGGCGGCGTCCGTCGCCACGGGGAGGTAGGCGACGATGTTCGACGCGGTGGGCGCGAGGTCGCCCTGCCAGCCGACGCGCACGAAGGCGAAGCCGCGCTCGAGGAGCGCCGCTTCCGCTGCGCCGCCTCCTCCCCGGTTGGCTACCGTGTGGAAGATGGCGCGGTTCCACCGGCTCATGTCGAGCGGCCGGTAGATCTCGACCGTGGCGCGGTACTCCACGCGCCCGGCGTCGTTGCGGGGAGCGCGGTCGAGGTTGACGATGTGCCCGTGGCGCGCGTCGGACGGGTCGATGGCGCCCGCCACGACGCCGCGCAGCCACTCGTACTGCCCGGCCGCGCCGAAGTGCCGGCCGCCGAGCGCGGGCGACTCGACCACCTCGAGCGCGAACTCCGTAATCTGCGCCTGCGCGCTCCCCGCGGGGAGCAGGGCCACGATCGCGATGGCGACGGCATACAAGACTGCGCGCGGCGATCTGGGCGGTCTCATCATGTCCAAGGATGCCTCCCGTGCCGGCCCCATCATAGCGCGGCGCGCGACGGCGGACGCACCGCGCGTCCGGTGGCTCGAGCGATGGCGGGCGGCGCGCGACGCACCCGTCCATCGCCCGCCAGGAGTCCGCGCCGTTCGACGCGGGATGCGGCAGTACGGGACCGCGCTACGTCTGAGCGCGCCCGTCAGTCGCCCGACAGCTCTGCGTAGACCGCCGTCAGGAAGCGCTGCGGGTCGCCCCACTTGGCCTCGTACGCGGACGTCGGCCCGGCCGCCAGCACCTCGTCGTAGGTGGCGCCGTCCGCGACGAGGGCCCGGACCTTCGCCCCGACGTCGATGATCATGTCGCGGAACTCGACGACGTCCGCGCGGCCGGAGACGACGCCGTGCCCCGGGACGATCTTCGTGCCCCGGCCGGCGATGCCGGCCGCGATGCC